>CALMZF010000337.1 GCA_937870645.1 uncultured Paludibacter sp.
TATGTATATTTGTTGTTGTGAGTTTGTTCAGCAGTCGTTTGATCGTTTCATTCAGCACCGGATGAATCATATCCGGAGCTATTTCAGCCAGTGGCACCAGTACGAAATCCCGCTTATGAAGCAGTGGATGCGGTATGCTTAACTTCGGAAGATTAATAATCCGATTTTCGTACAATAAGATATCCATGTCAATGATACGGTCGGAATACTCTCCTTCGATTCTGGCAGTTCGCCCCATTTTCCGTTCAAGGTAAGTGATTTTTTCGAGTAATGCCAGGGGATCGAGTTTTGTGTCGATAAGGATAACCGCATTCACAAAATAGTTTTCCGATGCAAATCCCCAGGGTTTTGAACAGTAAAGCGGAGAAATGTTTACCACATCACCGGCTTCCATTCCTATGAGCTGTATCGCCTTGTTTATATTCCGGGTCTTATCACCCAGATTTGTTCCCAGACCGATAAATGCAAAAGCCATTTTTTTTATTGCAAATGTAGTGTTTTTTTGAACAGGAAAGGATATAAAAGCAAAACGACCTTGCAGTTGACAAAGTCGTTTCTATTGTAAATTTCAGTAAGAAATTATTTATTTCTGTACGAGCACCCAGGCATCGGGGAAGCGGGTGTTGATCTGATTGATTCGTTCACGCGCTTGTGTGTATTCATTGAACGAAGCAATCAGTACGCGAAACATTCCCTGCTCGTTCACTACCACCAGTGCGTTGTTTCCTTCGCTGTTCAGGGTACGTTGCAGGTTTTTAGCATTTTGCTGAATAGAAAAACTACCTACTACCACGTGATATTTGCTGTTGAAAGCGGCAATATTGGTTTCGCCTTCGGCCAGGCTGAATTTTTCGTTTCGGGTTTTTTCGGTTTCGGTGGCGGCTGTAGCTGTAGTGGATGCTGTAGTGGCAGCTGTGTTAGTCTTTGCAGTAGCTTCGACATTGGCACCTGAAATTTCGGTAACTTTTTGTTTCGATTTACATGATGTGGAACCTGCTAATACAATGGCAGCCATCAGAAACATTCCAAGAATCTTTTTCATTTTCTTATAATTTATGTTTTTACTAATTTTTTACTAATTTTGTAGTGCAAAGATGCTAAGAAAATTAATGTTAACCAACTATTTGATTTGTTTTTTACATTATTTACAATTTTGCTATAAACAAAAAGAGGGCTTTTACCGTTCTACATCTGCAATTTCTGCATTAATAATACTAACATTATAAAAATAAAAGAACTATGACATTCTCATTGCCTGTATTACCTTATGCGCACAATGCGCTGGAACCTGTTATCAGTGAAGAAACCATTAATTTTCACTATGGCAAACATCATCAAACGTATGTAACTAACCTGAACGGATTAATACCCGGAACCGAATTTGAGAATGCAGACCTCGATACAATCGTGAAGAAATCAAGCGGACCGGTATTCAACAATGCTGCTCAAATCTGGAATCACAATTTCTATTTTCTATCGCTCACACCCGTGAAGGGAAGTGTGCCTTCTGAAAATCTGGCAAAAGCTATTGATGCTAAGTTTGGCTCCTTCGATAACTTCAAGGCTGAATTTAACAAAGCTGCTATCACCGTATTCGGTTCGGGATGGGCCTGGCTGGTAAAAACTGCCGATGGCGGAGTTGACATTGTGAAAGAAAGCAATGCCGGAAATCCCCTCACCAGCGGACTTACGCCGCTTCTCACTTTTGATGTTTGGGAACACGCATACTACATTGATTATCGCAATCGTCGTGCCGATTATGTAGCTGCTTTGTGGGATTTGGTGGACTGGAATGCTGTTTCAGCACGTTTCTGATACAAAGCAACTCAAACTAATAAAAGCCGGAAACTCTAACAGTTTTTCGGCTTTTTTTTACAATATTAAAATAAAGAGACAAATGAGAATCTAATAGCAAAATGAATGTTAAAATAAAAATCGAAACATTCAATTTTCTAAAAAATCTCCCATCATATATTTGAAATGCATCAAAAAAACTATCTTTGCACATTCTCTTACAGCTATAAACTATGAATATTCTCGTTACTCTGTTATTTACCACCCTTATCGTTCTGATATCAGTATTTTTACTTACGTTCAGAATACTGCTTGTAAAGGGAGGTAAATTTCCCAATATTCATATAGGTGGCAGTAAAGTCCTGCGCGAACGGGGAGTGAGTTGCGCCACTACTCAGGACCGTAACGCACAAAAAAAATCCGGATTTCATTTTACAGAAATTATTAAAGATATTGAAGAAAAATAATTAAAATTTGAACATGAAAAATCTATCCCTCATTCTGAATGGTGTTTTATTCATTGCGGTTATTATTCTGTTTTTTCTCGTACTCGGCAAAGGCACCGGCAAGGTGGCAGGGGTTGGTGTGAAATCGGGAGATTCGACCAAAATGGTCACTTTACCCATTGCTTATGTTAATATTGACTCCTTGCTGCTCAATTATACATTTGCAAAAAATGCCAACGAAGCGCTGATCAAAAAACAGGAAGATAGCAGATTAACGGTTAATGCCCGGGCTCGTCAATTACAAACCGAAATGAACGAATTTCAGCGTAAACTCGAAAACAACGCATTCCTGAGCCGTGAAAGAGCCGAAGCAGCCCAAACAGAAATTCTAAAAAAACAGAAAGACCTGCAGGATATGGATGGCAGACTATCGCAGCAACTGATGGAGCAACAGCAAAAAATGAGCGAACAGTTGCGCGACACCATCAATGCATTCATGAAAGACTACAATAAAGATGGTAAATATCAGATGATTATCAGCAACACTGCCAATGACAATATACTTTACGCCGGTAAAACCTACGATATTACCTCTGATGTAATTAAAGCACTCAATGCCAGATATTCAAAAGCAAAAAAATAACTCAATTCAAAATCGAAAATACTTGGAAACGGAACACCGCTTGTGAAAGCGTGGTTCCGTTTTTTTTTATGTCCCGATTAGGGTGATATTCCACTTATCACAGACCCTCCGTATCACCATTATTTCAACTTTAATCACATCACTTATTCCGGTTTTTTTTGTTAAATTAATAATATTATTACAAAATAATCACTGCATTGAAAAAAATGTGTATTTTTGTTTTTTGAGTATTCACACCACCACTGTCAACGATAATGAAAATTCCCCGTTTCCTCGAAAATATTTACCGTTTTTATCGCGATGGATTCAAAAATATGACCGTCGGGGTTACTCTGTGGACAATTGCACTGATAAAACTGTTTATAATGTTTGCCATACTCAGGGTGTTCTTTTTTCCCAATTATCTCAATAGCCGGTTTGATACTGAACAGGAAAAAGCCAATCATGTAACAAATGAACTGATTGAAAAGGCCAAAACCGTACAACCCGATAACAACTGAGCCGAAAGGCTGCTGCCTTCTCCCTGCAGCAACAGGATGAGATGAGCTTTTTCAAACGAAGATAAATTATCCTTACATATATAAAATTTAATACTTTATTATTTATGGAATTATTAGATGTATCGTTAGTAAACTGGTCGAGGGCACAATTTGCCCTTACAGCAATGTACCACTGGCTTTTTGTGCCGCTGACCCTCGGGCTGGGCATCATACAGGCCATCATGGAAACCATCTATGTGAAAACAGGTAAAGAAGAATGGAAAAAGACGGCAAAATTCTGGATGACCATTTTCGGAATTAACTTCGCCATCGGCGTTGCCACGGGTATTATCCTCGAATTTCAGTTTGGTACCAACTGGTCCAATTACAGCTGGTTTGTAGGTGATATTTTCGGAGCGCCGCTGGCCATTGAAGGTATGCTTGCTTTCTTCATGGAAGCTACTTTTATTTCCATCATGTTTTTCGGATGGAACAAGGTAAGCAAAGGCTGGCACCTGGCTGCTACGTGGCTTACCATAGCAGGAGCAACTATTTCGGCTCTCTGGATACTGGTAGCCAATGCCTGGATGCAAAATCCGCTGGGAATGGAATTCAATCCTACTACCGTGCGAAATGAGATGATTGATTTTTGGAGCATTCTCACATCGCCCATTGCTATCAACAAGTTCCTGCATGCTGTTACATCAGGCTGGGTGTTGGGAGCAATCTTCGTAGCAGGTGTGAGTGCCTGGTATCTGATCAAAAAGCGGGAAGTGGAATTTGCAAAACGAAGCCTTAAAGTGGCTTCAATTTTCGGATTGGTTTCCACACTGCTCATAGCATACACCGGCGACGGTTCGGCTTATCATGTAGCTCAGAAGCAACCCATGAAACTGGCCGTAATGGAAGGATTATACAAGGGTCAGGAAGGTACGCCGCTTATAGTAATAGGTGTGGTCAATCCTGCCAAAGAAAAATACAATGATGACGTTGAGCCCGTTCTGGTTCCCCTCCGAATTCCTAAGATGCTTTCATTTCTCGGTTACCGCGATTTCAACGCTTTCGTTCCGGGTATTGCTGATATCATTGAGGGAGGATATACAACGCTCAAAGATACTACGAAAGCACTCTCTTTCGAACAAAAGAAAACAATGGGTCAGACGGCCATCACAGCTTTGAAACAATACAAGGAAGCAGAAAAAACAAAGGACACTACCGCCATGGCGTCGCACAAAGCAGTATTGGATGCCAATTACAAATACTTCGGATACGGATATCTGGATAAACCCGAAGACTCAATCCCCAACGTACCGCTTATATTCTATTCATTCCATCTGATGGTGGGGTTGGGTTTCTTCTTCATCGCCCTGTTTGCTGCACTGCTTTTCTTCGATTACAAAAAAACACTCGACAAACAGAAATGGTTATTATGGGTGACACTGTTTACTATTCCGCTGGGTTATCTGGCTGGTGAACTGGGTTGGGTAGTGGCCGAAGTGGGACGTCAGCCCTGGGCCATACAGGATGTATTGCCCGTGCAGGCAGCCATATCTGGCATTCAGACCTCGTCTGTGCAGATCACTTTCTTCCTGTTCCTCGTATTATTCACTGCTCTGCTGATAGCCGAAGTGCGCATCATGTTGAAACAAATCAGGAAAGGTCCGGCTGAAGAATAGCGGCCGTTTGTATATTAATAATTTCTCTCTCAGGAGAATAAATCATTCATTAATATTAAAAACAATCTATTATGATAACATATTCATTTCTACAACACTACTGGTGGTTTTTGATTTCGCTGCTGGCCGGAATTCTTTCTTTTCTGCTTTTTGTTCAGGGAGGACAATCCATGATTTTTTCGCTGGCTAAAAAAGAAGATGAACGCCGCCTGCTTGTCAACGTGCTCGGCAAAAAATGGGAATATACATTCACCACGCTGGTAACTTTTGGAGGTGCATTCTTTGCCTCCTTCCCGCTGTTTTACTCCACCAGTTTCGGTGGTGCTTACTGGGTGTGGATGCTGATACTTTTCTGCTTTACCATTCAGGCTGTATCGTACGAATATCAGAATAAACCCGGTCGTTTTTTCAGTACCAATACCTATCGCAGTTTCCTGTTTATCAACGGATTGCTCGGAACATTTCTGCTGGGCGCTGCCATTGCTACATTCTTTACCGGATCTGAATTCAGTGTCAACAAGCAAAACATCGCCGAATTTGGCGGTCAGCTATCGCCCGTCATTAGTCAGTGGGAAAACCCGCTGCATGGTCTTGAAGCATTGTTCAATGTACGCAACTGGTTGTTTGGTCTGGCTGTGTTCTTTCTGGCGCGTACACTGGCAGTATTGTTCTTCAAAAACCGCCTGAATAATGCCGAAATTCAAAGTCGCCTGCAACGGGCACTGGTGATGAATGCCGTTCCATTTCTGGTGTTCTTTCTGGCCTTTGTATTCTGGACGCTCTTTGCCAACGGATTTGCAGTAAAACCCGGAACAAACGAGGTGGTACTGGAACCCATGAAATACATGAACAATCTGATAGAGATGCCCGTGTTGCTGCTGCTTTTCCTGATAGGAGTGGTATTAGTGCTTTATGGAATTATTAAATCCTACCTGAACGACAGCTGGCGCAAAGGTATCTGGTTTGCCGGTGCGGGAACCATCATCACGGTTACCACCTTGTTTCTGGTGGCAGGTTACAATAATACCGCTTACTACCCGTCATCGGTGGATATGCAAAGTTCGCTCACCATTTTTAATTCCTCATCGAGCTTTTTCACCCTGAAAATAATGTCGGTAGTATCATTGCTCATACCGTTTATTGCCGCATACATTTTCTTCGCCTGGCGTGCACTCGAAAAGACACACACCAGTATTGAGGAAATAAATGAAAAAGACAGTCACGCCTATTAAAAAATTAGGTGAGTTGTAAAAGAATAAGAGGCTGTCTCAAAAGCAAGACAGTCTCTTTTTTTTTTACAATTTCAAATAAAAA
>CALMZF010000338.1 GCA_937870645.1 uncultured Paludibacter sp.
AAATTTGGGAAAAAGGCATTGATTTAAGCTACCTGATAGATGTTTACAGGAATATGAATTTAGACGATCATTTTTTCAGATCATTCTTTGAACTGCTAATCGGAACTGATTATGTGCGCAAAATGATCAAAGAAGGCAAATCAGCGGATGAAATAAAATTGATGTGGAAAGACGATGTGGAGAAGTTTAAGGAACAACGAAAACCGTATCTACTCTATGATTTATAAATTATGAATGATAAATTATGAATGATAGGAAAGAAAATGTATTGGTAAGTAAAAGTTTTGATTTTGCCATTCGTATTGTAAAATTGTATAAATATTTGTGTGAAGTAAAGAGTGAATACGTTATGAGCAAACAAGTATTAAGAAGTGGTACTGCTGTTGGTGCATTGGTTCGTGAAGCACAAAATGCAGAAAGCAAAGCTGATTTTATTCATAAATTAGGAATTGCTCAGAAAGAATGTGATGAAAGTATGTATTGGCTGGAATTATTGAACACCACAAATTATCTGACAGATGATGAATGCAATAGCATTCACTCTAATGCAAATGAATTATTGAAGATGATCAGAAGTGCCATACTGACTTCAAAAAAAAATCATAATTAATAATTCATAACTCATAATTCATAACTCATAACTATATATTCATGACCCCATTCGCAGTTATTATCACTATTGCAGCATATTTCCTCGTTCTTTTCGGGGTTTCGCACCTGGCAGGCCGAAAAGCCGATAATGCCGGATTTTTCATCGGAAACCGTAAATCAAGTTGGTACGTCGTTGCATTTGCCATGATAGGTTCAAGCATCTCGGGCGTAACGTTTATGTCTGTGCCCGGCATGGTCGATCCAAAAGCATTTTCGTATATGCAGATGGTGCTGGGCTTTTTCGTGGGACAGATCATCATATCGTTTGTACTTATTCCGTTGTTCTATAAAATAAACCTGTTTTCCATTTACGAGTATCTGGATAAACGATTTGGAGTTCGTTCCTATAAAACAGGCGCCTGGTTCTTCTTTATTTCAAAAATGCTGGGTGCTTCTGTACGGTTGTTCCTGGTTTGTGTCTTCCTGCAAATGTTGGTATTCGGACCACTGAATTTGCCGTTTTTTCTTAACGTGATATTTACTGTATCGCTGGTATGGCTTTACACCCATCAGGGTGGTGTTAGAACACTGATATGGACAGACTCGCTGAAAACATTTTGTCTTATCGTTTCGGTAATTCTGACAATTTATTTCATCGCTAAAAGCATGAATATGAACTTTACGGGAATGGTTGCGGCTATTCGCGGAAGTGATTTATCGCGGACATTCTTCTTCGATAACCCAAAAGAAAAGACCTTTTTCTGGAAACAGTTTCTGGCAGGGATTTTTACCATGATTGCCACAACGGGACTGGATCAGGACTTTATGCAGCGAAACCTGAGTTGCAAAAATCCGCGTGATTCACAGAAAAATATTCTTACAAGCGGTTTCATACAACTGGGTATTAATATGATGTTCCTGATGCTGGGTGTCCTGCTTTACATTTTTGTGGACAGCAAGGGCATTACCCATCCGGCTAAAAGCGACGAACTTTTCCCGATGATTGCAACCGGCGGATATCTGCCTTATATTGTGGGCATTTTGTTTATTGTCGGACTTATTTCTTCGGCCTATGCAGCAGCCGGCTCGGCGCTGACAGCGCTTACAACCTCTTTTACGGTTGATGTGGTGGGTATTCATGGAAAATCGGAAGGCGACATCAAGACATCGCGAAAAAAAATACATCTGGGAATGGCTGTGGTGATGGGAGTTGTAATTTTTGTGTTTAACTTATTGAATAATACCAGCGTGATTGATGCGGTTTACGTACTGGCAAGTTACACCTACGGACCGATTTTGGGCTTGTTTGCCTTTGGTATTTTTACCAAAAAGCAGGTTCGTGATAAATGGGTTCCGCTGGTAGCCATCGCGTCACCCGTTCTGTGTTTTATTATCCAGAAAATCACCGTAGCCGTGTGGGAATACCATTTCAGTTATGAACTGATTATTATGAATGCTGCCATTACGTTTATCGGAATGTGTATGCTAATAGCCCCACAACCTAAGACTGCCCCCAACCCTCCCGATAAATCGGGACAGGCTCTAAAGGGGGAGTTGTGAGTAATTAGTCAAACATGTTGTATCTATTGATTTTTATAATTTTTGAAACAATGCGAATACATAAAACCTACAATAAATTGCATTTCCATTCCCCCTTTAGGGGGTTAGGGGGCTTCCTTTTCATTTTATTTCTGACATTTTCATCTTTTTTGCATGCCCAACTACTCTCTCCTGATATTCAGACAAAAGTCGGTGATTATCTCACCTCATTTGCACGAAAAGAAATATCAGTCGGAAAAATCAAGATTGACAGCGTTGCCGTTGAAAAAAAACAGTTGCAGCTTTATGCGAATGGCAATGCATCTTATATTCCTTTCAGGGAGGATAATGTAAAAGAAATTTATCAACATGTACGTGCTATTCTTCCTGCTGAATTTGCCAAATCCGGCATAAAGATTTTTGCCAATAAAAAACCGATTGAAGAACTTGTTCCGCTTGCTTTGCAAACAAAAAAAAACAAAAAGATCAAGACATTCAGTCCGAAAGTAAAAACGCCATTGATTACGCGGATTTCAGAGACTTACATTCCAACCAACGGACTTCAAAACCGACACATTGCGCTCTGGCAAAGTCACGGATATTATTTTGAACAAAAACTGAACCGCTGGGAATGGCAGCGTGCCAGGATTTTCCAAACCGTTGAAGACCTTTACACACAAAGTTACGTATTGCCTTTCCTCGTACCGATGCTCGAAAATGCGGGTGCTAATGTACTAATGCCCCGTGAACGCGACACTCAAAACGAAGAAATCATCGTGGACAACGACCCCGGAATTCAGTCATCCACCTATACAGAATTAAACGGTTCGAAATCGTGGTCAGCAGGAAACACACCCGGTTTTGCACAGTTGAAAAAACAATACGTTGGCTTTGAAAATCCGTTCAGAGATGGCAGTTTCAGACAAACTGAAACAGTTAAAAAAGGAAATGAAGCAACTGCCGAATGGAACCCTCAACTATCCAAGTCAGGGAAATTTGCCGTTTACATTTCTTACCAAACCCTGCCAAAAAGCACGGAAGATGCGCTCTATACTGTTTTTCACGCAGGTGGTACCACACAATTTAAGGTAAATCAAAAAATGGGTGGCGGCACCTGGATTTATCTCGGAACTTTCAGTTTTGAGAAAGGAAAAACCGCAAAGGTTGTTTTGACCAATCATTCATCCAAAGCCGGACAAATCCTTACGGCCGACGCTGTGAAATTTGGCGGTGGCATGGGAAATATAGCCCGTAAAGTTTCTGAACTCGGAGCTACTGAGAACGTGAAAAGTTCGGATGTTCCCGGTAAAACGGAGATAAAACAACAGCCGAAAATCAACTATCCGTATCAAACAAGCGGATATCCGCGTTACACCGAAGCAGCACGCTACTGGATGCAGTGGGCCGGTGTTCCGGACACTATTTACTCCGAAAGTAACGGACGAAATGACTATACCGACGATTACAAATCACGCGGTCGCTGGGTGAATTATCTGGCTGGTGGTTCGGAAGTCAATCCGAAACAGGGTGGATTAAACATCCCGGTTGATTTGGCTTTTGCATTTCATACCGATGCAGGAACTACTCTCAACGACAGCATTATCGGTACACTGGGTATTTATTTTACCAATGTGGATAACGGAGTGTATGCCAATGGAGCATCCCGCGATCTTGCCCGTGATATGACTGACCTGATACAATCCAACATTACCAACGATATTCGCACGCTTTATGACCCGAAATGGTCGAGACGCGGCATGTGGAACCAGTCTTACTACGAAGCGCGTGTTCCGAAAGTGCCCACCATGCTGCTTGAACTGCTTTCGCATCAAAACTTTGCTGATATGCGTTACGGTCTTGATCCCCGTTTCCGCTTTACGGTGAGCCGCGCGGTTTACAAGGGAATGTTGAAGTTTATCGCGTCGCAGCATAAAACTGAATTTGTCGTTCAACCGCTTCCGGTCAATCACATGAGTTTGAAATTCAGCGGTGATAACGAGGCAGAACTTAACTGGCAACCGGTAATTGATCCGCTGGAACCAACTGCTGCGGCTGAAAAATACATTGTTTATACCCGTATTGGTGACGGAGGTTTTGATAATGGAACACTGGTGGAAAAGAATAATTTTAAAACGTCAATTCCATCGGATAAAGTATGCAGTTTTAAAGTGACAGCAGTTAACAAAGGCGGTGAAAGCTTCCCGTCAGAAACTCTTTCCATCGGCAAATCAACCCAAACCAAAGGAACTGTACTCGTAGTCAACGGATTTGACCGTGTGAGTGCTCCGGCTGACTTTACAGCACCCCACGATACACTGGCAGGTTTTCAGGATGATCTTGATCACGGAGTTCCCTATATCAATGATTACAAATACATTGGAAAACAAAAGGAATTCCGCCGCAAAATACCCTGGATGGACGATGACGCTTCCGGTTTTGGCGACAGTTATGCCAACTACGAAACGATGGTGATTGCCGGAAATACTTTTGATTATCCGGCGGTTCACGGTGAAGCTATTTTGAAAGCAGGATATTCATTTGTGTCATGCAGCGATGAAGCCGTTGAAAATCAATCGGTGCATCTTTCGGATTACAAAATGACCGATTTAATTTTGGGAAAAGAATATCAAACGAAGATGGGTCCGGGTGGAATTGTACCGCTCGAATTCAAAACATTTACCGCTGAAATGCAAAAAGCGATCACTGATTATTGCCAACAGGGCGGAAATATCTTTGTTTCCGGAGCATTTGTCGCTACCGACTTGTGGGATAATCCATTAACGCCATCCCTGGAAGCTGACCGTAAGTTTGCTACCGATGTTCTGAAATATAAATGGCGTGTAGGACAAGCAGCAATAACCGGAAAAGTGAAAGCTGTAACTTCACTCTATCCGATGTTTGAAGGTAATTTTAATTATTTCAACGAGTTAAATCCGGAAAGTTACGTGGTTGAAGCGCCTGATGCGATTGAACCGGCAAGTGATGGTGCATACACCATTTTCCGTTATTCGGAAAATAACCTGAGTGCTGGTGTGGCATACAAAGGAAATTACAAAACATGTGTGCTGGGCTTCCCGTTTGAAAGTCTGAAAACGACCGATGAAAGGGAAAGTTTGATGAAAAGGGTGTTGGAGTTTTTTAAATGACAACTGCCCCCTAACCCCCTGAAGGGGGAATAAGCGGCCCCCTAACCCCCTAAAGGGGGAGTAAGAAGTGCTACACGAAGGTTGAGCAAAATGAATTATAAATTTCTTTTACAATGATGAAACAAATTAAAGATATCAACAAGCTTTTCAAAAATCCCCCCTTTAGGGGGTTAGGGGGCCTCTTTCTGTTTTTCTTTGTGTTTTCTCTTTCCGCCGCTTCTCCCTTCCGTTTTGCGTTGCTGACAGATTTGCACATTACGCCGGGAGCTTTGTCGGTAGAAGATTTGGAAAATTCGGTGAAACAGATTAACAACACAAAGGAAATTGATTTTGTAATAGTCAGCGGCGATGTTACTGAAACAGGCGACCGCGCTTCCCTCCAAATGGCAAAATCCATTCTCGACAAACTGAATGTGAAATACTACATCACTTCCGGCAATCACGAGACCAAATGGAGTGCATCGGGATGTACGGCTTTCGCAGATATTTTCGGCAGTGACCGTTTTGCCTTTGAGCATAAAGGTGTGCGATTTTTCGGGTTTAATACCGGTCCGGTTTTGCGAATGGCTGATGGACATGTTTCACCACAGGATATTACCTGGTTGAAAGAAGAATTAAGTAAAAAAGATAAATCACTGCCGGTCATACTTACTACTCACTACCCCCTTCAATACGGCGATGTGGACAACTGGTACGAACTGACTGATGCCGTGAGAACATTCAATATCCGGGCAGTTTTGGGAGGACATTATCACCGTAATGCCCTTTTTTCCTACGATGGAATTCCCGGGCTGATCAACCGCTCCAACCTCCGTGCAAAAGCCGATGTGGGTGGTTACTCAATATATACAGTTACTCCCGACAGCCTGATTGCGAGCGAACAAACCATTGGCGGCGAGCCAAAACGCTGGGTTGCACTTTCAATGACAGATAAGTACTACGATGAGCAAGGCAGCAAAACGAAATATCCCGATATTTCGGTTAATCAGACTTATCAGCAAGTAAATGAAAAATGGGTGGTAAAAACAGGAGTTGGCATTTTCAGTTCACCCGTAATTTGGAAAAACAATGTGTATGTGGGCGATGACCTGGGAAATCTGACCTGCTATAATTTGAAAAACGGGAAAAAGAAATGGAATTATTCCTCTAAAAATCGCATTGCAGGTACTCCCGCCGTTGCCGACGGAATAGTTGTTTTTGGTTCTGCCGATAAAAATATTTACGGATTAAATGCTGTTAACGGGAAACTGATTTGGAAAATTCCGACTAATCAACCTGTTTTGGGAGCTGTTACTATTGAAAACGGAATGGCTTACATGGGTGCCAGCGACAGTATTTTTCGGGCTATAAACATAAAAACAGGAAATCTGATCTGGCAATACGACGGAGTTAGGGGTTATGTAGAAACAAAGCCATTGATTACCGGCAACAAGGTAGTTTTCGGAGTCTGGGATACTTTTTTGTATGCGTTGGACAAGAACAACGGAAACCTGCTCTGGAAATGGACAAACGGCATAAAAGCTACACATTATTCACCCGCAGCCGTATGGCCTGTTTCTTCCCACGGAAAAGTATTTGTGGTTGATCCGGAACGTGCCATGACTGCCATTAATCTGGAAACCGGCAAAACCATCTGGCGCACCAAACAATCGATGGTGCGCGAAAGCATCGGCATTTCCGAAGACGGATGCCGGATTTATGCCAAAACCATGCAGGATAGCGTGGTTTGCTATTCTGCACTTGTGGAAAACAAGTCAAAAGAAATATGGGCTGCGAACGTTGCTTTTGGCTACGAACACAACCCTTCCATGCTCGTTGAAAAACGAGGAATTGTCTTTGGAAGTACAAAGAATGGACTTATCTTTGCACTGGATGCATTGACAGGCAAAGTTCTGTGGAAACACAAAGTTGGAAATTCCTTAATAAATACGGTTTTACCAATAGATAAAAAACGGGTGCTTTTCACAGCTGCAAGCGGAGAGGTGGGGATGATAGAAGCCCCCTAGATCCCCCGAAGGGGGACTTAGTCTGAACTGTGATTGGGTATGATTTGCTTGATTAAATTACTGATATTCAATTATATAAATAAAATAAATTCAATAAATAAAAAAAGCCTCCCCTTCGGGGAGGTTTGGAGGGGCCTATGAAAACAATAAATTGCTTTATTCCTTACGAGGAAGTTGCTCAGGTGGAGCAGACCATTCAAAACCTGAAAAAATCACCGTTGGTTGATACCATTTATTTAATTTCAACATCCGAACTTCCTTCTGTTGAGGGATGTGAGGTCATTGTTGTGAAAAGTCTGAAATCGACGGATGCCATCCGAAAAATTGCCGAACGCGCAAGCACGGAATACACATTGATTTACACCAAACATACCACGCTGCAATGGGTAAATTACTCCATCGAACGGATGGTTGCTATTGCCAACGACACAAGTGCTGTGATGGCTTATGCCGACCACTTCAATATGGCCGATGGCAATCTCACCGAAGCACCTGTGATCGGTTATCAACTGGGTGCCCTGAGAGATGATTTTGATTTTGGTTCGGTCTTGCTGTACCGCAGTTCGGCACTGAAAGAAGCCGTAAACCGGATGAATGTGGATTACGATTTTGCAGGTTTGTACGACTTGCGCCTCAAAGTTTCACAAAAAGGCGAACTGGTACATATAAACGAATATCTTTACTACGAAGTGGAAAATGACAACCGTAAAAGCGGTGAAAAGATTTTTGACTATGTGGACCCGAAAAACCGGGCTGTTCAGATTGAAATGGAGCAGGCTTGTACGCAGCATTTGAAAGACATCGGAGGGTATTTGAAACCGGAATTTAAAAGTATCGAATTTTCCGACGACAGTTTTGAATTCGAGGCATCGGTGATAATTCCGTGTAAAAACCGCGTGAAAACCATCGAAAATGCCATCGTTTCGGCCCTTAATCAAAAAACAAAAGTTCCGTACAATGTAATTGTGGTGGATGATAATTCGGAAGACGGCACGGTGGAAATAATCAAAAAATACACCGATAATCCAAAACTGATCTATATCGCACAGGACAAATCCTATCACGCCATCGGAGGCAACTGGAATGCAGCTTTTCACCATCCGAAATGTGGAAAATTTGCCATTCAGCTGGACAGCGATGATATGTATTACGACGAAAATACGGTTCAGAAATTTATCGATGCATTTTACGAGCAAAATTGCGCCATGGTTGTCGGGACTTACATGATGACCAATTTCGATATGGAAATGATCCCTCCCGGCATTATTGATCACAAGGAGTGGACACCCGATAACGGACGAAATAATGCATTACGTATCAACGGTTTAGGTGCACCGCGTGGATTTTATACGCCTTTACTGCGTGAAATTAACTTCCCCACAACCAAATATGGTGAAGATTATGCTGTAGGATTACGCATCAGTCGCGAATATCAGATAGGGCGTATTTATGATGTAATTTACTACTGCCGCCGCTGGGACGATAATTCGGATGCTTCGCTGGATATTGTGAAAATGAACGGACACAACACCTACAAAGACCGTATCCGCACCTGGGAATTGCAGGCAAGAATAAAAATGAATATGTAAACAGAAGCCCCCTAAATCCCCCAAAGGGGACTTTTTGAGGGTGAAAACAAGATGTTTTCAATAGGAGCAACAAGTATTAAATATAAAATATATCAATTCTTCGAAAGGTTATGACTTTTCGAAGAAATTGTATGCAATCATGAACGAACCAAAATTAACCGTTGGAATTCTTTTCGCACCGAAAATTGAATTTGAATTATTCGGTACATTTTTATGTAATGGTCAGGAAATCACCGGCAAACACGTAATTGATTATGATAATCCGGAAGAATTCCCGCTTCAGAGCGTAAGGAAGGACATGACTTTACTTTTCACTCCGAAAAATGAAGAAACAGATTTTTTTGAACTGAAAGATGTAGTTATCGGCATCAATTTTCACTGGGAACGAAAAGAAAATCAGCGTTTTAAAGGTTCACTGAAAATTATTGCAGAGAACGAAAAACTGACGGCCATCAACGTGATTTCGGTGGAAGATTATCTGACCAGCGTTATATCATCTGAGATGAGCGCCACTGCTTCACTCG
>CALMZF010000339.1 GCA_937870645.1 uncultured Paludibacter sp.
TACCGATACTTCACCGTTTTCGGCTTCTTTTTCGCCTACGATAAGCATATACGGAATACGTTTCAGTTCGTTGTCACGAATTTTACGGCCAATTTTTTCGTTGCGGTCGTCCACGGTGACGCGGATATCCTGCGCATCGAGCGATTTTGCTATTTCCCGGGCATAATCATTGAATTTTTCACTGATGGGCAATATCACTGCCTGTTCAGGAGTGAGCCACAACGGGAATTTTCCGGCGGTGTGTTCAATCAGTACGGCTACAAATCGTTCCATAGAACCGAAGGGTGCACGGTGTATCATCACTGGTCGATGTTTCTGATTATCTTCACCCGTGTATTCCAGTTCGAAGCGTTCGGGCAGGTTGTAATCCACCTGAATGGTACCCAGCTGCCATTTACGACCGATGGCATCACGAACCATAAAGTCGAGTTTGGGGCCGTAGAAAGCGGCTTCACCCAGTTCAACCTTGGCATCAAGTCCTTTTTCCTGACAGGCTTCAACAATGGATTGCTCTGCTTTTTCCCAGTTTTCATCACTGCCGATGTATTTTTCCTTGTTGTTCGGATCTCTTAGTGAAATCTGCACCTCTACTTTGGTAAATTCCAGCGCTTTGAAAATGATGTTAATAATATCCATCACCTTGAGGAATTCAGTCTTCACCTGATCGGGACGGCAGAAGATGTGGGCATCGTCCTGGGTAAAACTTCTTACGCGTGTCAGACCGTGAAGTTCACCGCTCTGTTCGTAGCGATACACAGTACCAAATTCCGCCAGACGTACAGGCAGATCCTTGTAGGAGCGGGGTTTGTGTTTGTATATTTCGCAGTGGTGCGGGCAGTTCATGGGTTTGAGCAGATATTCTTCACCTTCTTCGGGGGTGTGAATGGGTTGGAACGAATCCTTACCGTATTTTGCGTAATGTCCCGATGTAACATACAACAGCTTGTTGCCGATATGCGGGGTCATTACCTGCTGATATTCGTATTTGCGTTGAATGCGTTTCAGGAAATCTTCCAGACGAAGACGCAAAGCGGTTCCTTTCGGCAGCCACATGGGTAATCCTTTTCCTACTGTTTCCGAAAACATGAAAAGTTCCAGTTCTTTGCCAATTTTGCGGTGGTCGCGTTTTTTGGCTTCTTCGAGCAGCACGAGGTATTCGTCCAGCATTTTGCGTTTCGGGAAACTGATACCGTAGATACGGGTCATCATTTTGCGTTTCTCATCGCCACGCCAGTAGGCTCCGGCTACGCTCAGCATTTTAATGGCTTTGATTTCGCCGGTATGGGCGAGGTGCGGACCACGGCAAAGGTCAGTGAAATTGCCCTGTGAGTAGAGGGTGATGGTTCCGTCGGCCAGGTCGCTGATCAGTTCTGTTTTGTACTCATCGCCTTTGTCACCGAATAGTTTCAGCGCGTCGGCTTTACTGATGTCGGTACGTACAATGGCTTCCTTGCGTGCGGCAAGTTCGGTCATCTTGTTTTCAATGGCTTGCAGGTCTGCTTCCTTAATCACGGCTTCACCCGGATCAACGTCGTAATAAAATCCGTTTTCGATAGCGGGACCTATACCAAATTTAATACCCGGATAAAGTTCCTGCAATGCTTCCGCCATCAGGTGGGCCGAACTGTGCCAGTAGGCATGTTTGCCTTCTTCGTCGTCCCATTTGTACAACTTAATGGAAGCGTCGGAGTAGATAGGGCGGGAGAGATCCCAGGTTTCACCGTTTACGCCGATAGATAATACTTCTTGTGCCAGCCGTGAACTTATGCTCTCGGCTATTTGCAGTCCGGTTGTGCCTTCGGCAAAGGGACGAACCGAACCGTCGGGGAATGTAATGTTAATCATACTTTTTTTGAACCTTACAAATGGTTTTTAAATGGTTTTTAATCAGAACTGCAAAGATAGAAAAATTTGCTGAAGTTTATCCGGTTTATCGCTGATTAGTGACTGGTGATTAGTTATTGGTTATTCACCTTTTTAATAATTTTGTTACTCTAAAGTGACCAACATATTTCAGGCATTGAAACCGCTTACTTACCGATAGGTTGAATTTTACGGCGTACTCCTTTTGAAATCTCAAGAAACAAGTAATTGGCTTTCCCTTTATTGAAGAATTCTTTATGTTGATTATACTTGTTTGTTGCATATTCTTTCGATTTTTCAAAAGTTATAAGCGACACTTGATTTTTTGATTGTCCCACCATGGTAGAATCTAATTGTTCATCCGGAAAGAAATCATCCAGGTCCACATCTCCAATCATCGTGGTTTCCAAAAAGTTCACATTTTTCCGGTTCGAATCAGTATAATACCCTACAAACATGTGACCGGGAATTCTCACAAGTATCGGCTCGATATTAATTGCACGCAATAATGATGCAAATAACACACTACCGTCTACACAGTTAATTTGTGAAGAATTCAGAGCATCTTCAAAAGTACGTACACGCTGTGAAATTACCACATTACTCGATAAGCTTGTATTTGAAACCGAACTGTAACGGAAATTCCTTTTTTGCAATACATTCCACAAAGCATAAACCTGTTTGTCAACAGCAGCCGCAGCATTCCTTGCCTGATAGCCCAAAAACTTGTTCACAATGCGTGTATTAAGTGCCTCACGAAGTATCTGATCAATCATCGGATGATCTTCGTTTACATAAGCGGCAAAGAAAATTCCGGTATCATGAAATTTTCTACCTTTGGTATAGTATCCAAGCAAACACTCGTTGATACTACGCACTGAAAATGTTTGTATCTTCCGACCAATTTTCTTACCATTAATTTCAGCGTCTACCACAACACTAATCGGCTCTGGCTGCGCATTGTTTTTCAATGCTTCATAATTCCAGATAATATCCGGATAAATGATATAATCAATATCCGGTTTAGGCAAATCGAATTCAGATACTGACTGAGCATAAAATTTAGTTTCAGCCACTTCAACTCTCACATGACTCAATGGTTTTGATGAACGAATCCGAACACCTATAATCGATTTTGGATTTCCTAAATACATGGTGTCCGAAGGAATAATTATTTGTGCATCGGTTGTTGCAATAGATAAAATGGCAGAAGGAAAAATATTACCTCCCAGATCATCGGTTATTTCATAATCATAACGGAGCGATGAGTTATTATACACATAGTACCCGGTTAAAGACAACAAGATTACAACAATTATAAGTATACCCCATTTCCGGCCTGAAAGATTTTTGCTTTTCATACAAGATGTTTGATTTCCTAAGACAAAGATAAGTATTTATTAGCTACAGCTTGTTTTAT
>CALMZF010000340.1 GCA_937870645.1 uncultured Paludibacter sp.
TTTTTATTTGCGGAGAGAAAGGGATTCGAACCCCCGGTACCCTTTTGGAGTACACACGCTTTCCAAGCGTGCCTCTTAAACCACTCGAGCATCTCTCCTTCGTTTTGGGACTGCAAATGTATAAAAAGAAACCGGAATATGAAAATTTTATCCGGACTTGAAAGTGAATAATTTTTTAATAACATCTGTAAGATTTATTGTTAAAATTAATGATTGACTGTAAAATTGCATATCTTTGCGTGTTCACATTTTTATTCACACTAAATAAAATTATAACATGACTATTCTATTAATTATCATTGCGTTTTTTGTGCTTCTTGTCATTTTCACCGGTTTGGTAACGGTCAATCAGGGTTATGTGGCAGTTACCACTATTTTTGGTAAGTATAGCCGCATTTTGGGTCCCGGACTAAATTTCAAGATTCCGTTTATAGAATTGGTTCACAGACGTATTTCCATCCAGAACCGATCGGTCGAGCTCGAGTTTCAGGCTGTTACACAGGATCAGGCCAATGTGTATTTTAAGGCCATGTTGCTTTATTCGGTGCTCAATCAGTCGGAAGATGTGGTCAAAAACGTCGCTTTCAAATTTGTGGATGACCGTAATTTTATGCAGGCGCTTATCCGCACCATCGAAGGTACTATCCGTAGTTTTGTTGCCACCAAAAAGCAAGCTGAAATCCTGGGACTTCGCACCGAAATTATTCTGGAAGTGAAGAAACACCTGGATGATACCCTCGAAAGCTGGGGATATCACATGATTGATATTCAGCTCAATGACATTACCTTCGATGAAGAAATCATCAAATCGATGGCACGCGTGGTGGCTTCCAACAACCTCAAAGCGGCTGCTGAAAATGAAGGTCAGGCGTTGCTTATAACCAAAACCAAATCGGCCGAAGCGGATGGTAATGCCATCAAAATCTCGGCTCTGGCCGAAAAAGAAGCCGCCATGCAACGCGGCCAGGGTATCGCACTCTTCCGTCAGGAAGTGGCCAGAGGGATGGCTCAGGCAGCGCAGGAAATGACTGTTGCCAATCTCGATGCTTCGTATCTGCTCTTTTCCATGTGGACAGAAGCCATCAAGCATTTTGCCGAAACAGGCAAGGGTAATGTGATGTTTCTCGACGGTTCTACCAACGGTATGGAAAACACCATGAAACAGATGATGGCCATGATGAAACTCGGAGAACCGACTGTGGCTGAAAAGAAAAAATAAGTTATTAAGCGATTACTTACAGAATGTACCTGTTGTTCGTCACCGAAAAACAGGTACTATTTTTTACACCTTCCGACGAATGAATATCAAAAACTTAGCATGAACTGTCGGTCTGATAGTTATCAGTTTCTTACTTTTCCATTTCCATATTTTTTTGTAATTTTGCACCCTCAAAATCAGGCTTATTAGTCAATAACCATACATTATTGTATAGATAGTTGATCACAGCCGGATTTTCAATTCGTAACAATGAAAATAATTCGAACTTTTTCCGATGAAAAACTTTAAAGAATACTCGCAGCTGAATTTATCCGAAGTTAATAAAAAAATGCTTGAATACTGGAGTAAACATGATGTATTCCACAAAAGCATTGAAACCCGCGAAGGTCATCCCACCTTTGTTTTCTATGAAGGTCCGCCTTCGGCCAACGGCATGCCGGGCATTCATCACGTGATGGCACGTACCATCAAGGATGTGTTCTGCCGCTATAAAACCATGCAGGGATTTCAGGTGAAGCGCAAAGCGGGCTGGGATACCCACGGACTGCCCGTAGAACTGGGTGTGGAAAAATCACTCGGAATTACAAAAGAAGATATCGGTAAAACCATCAGTGTGGAAGAGTACAATGCTGCCTGCCGTCATGATGTGATGAAATATACCCGCGAATGGGAAGACTTAACCGAAAAAATGGGTTACTGGGTGGATATGAACGATCCGTATATCACCTACGACAACCGCTACATCGAAACTCTCTGGTGGCTGCTTAAAGAGTTGTATAAAAAGGGATTGATGTACAAAGGATACACCATCCAGCCTTACTCACCCGCTGCCGGAACCGGTCTGAGCTCACACGAGCTGAACCAGCCGGGCTGTTACCGCGATGTGAAGGATACCACCTGCATAGCGCAGTTTAAACTGAAAAACAAAGACAACACATATTTTCTTGCCTGGACTACCACTCCCTGGACATTGCCTTCGAATACAGCTCTGGCTGTAGGTCCCAATATCGACTATGTGTTCGTCAAAACTCATAATCCCTACTCCAAAAAGGAAGTCAGTCTGATATTGGCCGAAAATCTACTGCTTTCGGTAATGGGTAAAAATGAATATGAAATTATAGATCATTGCAAAGGTTCTGATCTTGTAGGACTGGAGTATGAACAACTCATTCCCTGGGTAAATCCGGGTGAAGGTGCTTTCCGTGTCATTCCGGGTGACTTTGTCACTACCGAAGATGGTACCGGAATTGTACATATTGCTCCCACTTTTGGTGCTGACGATGATCGCGTGGCAAAGCAAACCGGTGTGCCACCACTCATGATGCTTGATAGGGAGGGCAACCGCCAACCTATGGTGGATAAATCGGGCAAATTCTACTTAACAGATGATCTGGACAAAGATTTTGTGTCGGAATTCGTAAATACTGACTTATATGCTGAATTCGCCGGAAGATATGTGAAAAACTCTTACAATGAGGCGTTGGGTGAAGCCGATGAAACACTCGATATTGCCATCTGTATGATGCTGAAACAACAGGGACTGGCTTTCAAAATTGAAAAACATATCCATAGTTATCCTCATTGCTGGCGTACCGACAAGCCGGTGCTTTACTATCCGCTCGATAGCTGGTTTATCCGCTCGACTGCCTGCCGCGAAGAAATGATAGCACTAAACAATACCATCAACTGGAAACCGCAGTCCACCGGAACTGGTCGTTTCGGTAAATGGTTGGAAAACCTTCAGGACTGGAACCTAAGTCGCAGCCGCTACTGGGGAACTCCGCTGCCAATATGGCGCACCGACGATGGGCAGGAAGAAATTTGCATTGGCTCTGCCGAAGAATTGATGGGTGAAATAGAAAAATCCATTGCAGCCGGATACATGACCGAAAATCCGTTTAGAAACTTCAAACCGGGAGTTTATACGGCCGAAAATTATGATGTAAAGAACATCGATTTGCACCGCCCGTATGTGGATGGTATCGTGTTGGTTTCGGCATCCGGAAAACCCATGAAACGGGAAACGGATCTGATTGATGTTTGGTTCGACAGTGGTGCAATGCC
>CALMZF010000341.1 GCA_937870645.1 uncultured Paludibacter sp.
ACAGCAATCCGCCATTAATTGTGATTGTACCGTTGGCATCTATATCTTCGTTGGTACTGTTCGAGGGGCCAAAACCGACCATTACTCCACCGGTCATTAGTATTGTTCCATTACTGTCAATGGCATCACCGCTTGTTGCTACAGCGGTCAACACACCACCATTCATGTACAGGTAACTGCCGTCATTGGATTCAGTTCCACCGGCCTGGGTGCTGGCAGTGGTATTCACACCATCGTCCGAAGCTGTGATATTCGTGTTTCCACCATTTATTGTAATTATCTTAGCTTCAATGCCTTCGGTGGCTTTTGATATGATAGTGTTGCCGCCGTTTATAGTTATTGACGTTTCAGACTTTATACCGTCATCTGTTGATGATATTGTATTGTTTCCATTGTTAATGATGATGTTGCCATCTGCTTTTAACGTTTTTGGGTGGCAATAATTATACACGGTGCCACCGCCGGGACCACCGCCGGTTCCGGTAGTGGTTGATACTATAAATTGTGCTCCCGTAGTGGTCAGACTGACTGTGGGCGAAGTGGTTGTAGTACCGATAGTAACAGACCCGTTTGCCGAAATCCCTTTACCTCCCGAGCCGGAACTTGCACAGTTAACGGTACCACCGGCGATGCTGATATTGGTATCGGATGTGAAACAGGCAGCACTGTACGCGTCAGTTACATTCGTAGCATTTTTGAAGATGGACCCGCCGCCCGAAGTGCTTATCTGAACATTCCCACCGTTCATAGTGATGTTATTGTCAGCCGAAATACCTTTTCCGCCTGTACCCGAATGAGTAATGTTAATATTGGCTCCATTCAGATTGACTTCAGTATCACTTTTGATGGCCGTACAATAAGAAGGATCCAGTAGGGTGGTAGACGTAGTGTATTCCAGCACCACATTTCCCGAAGCTTTAATATTTATAGTACCACCATTAAGATACATGGCTTTTCCGGATTTTAGCCCTTTGGCTTTTGCACCTGAAATAGTGTCATTAACAATACCGCCGGTTACGTAAAGCAATGAATCGCTATCAATGGCAGTAGCACCTTGTTGGGTCGCATTTACACCGATTATACCATTGGCAATGGTCAGTATACCATCACTCTTAATGTTTTTTGGATCTGAATAAACAGCTGAAATGTAATTATCTGTACCCGAAACCAACAGCCGGGTTCCGGAATTTTTAACATAAATTTCGGGTGAGTGGGTAGCATCTCCAATGGTAAGGTTTCCGTCGGCCGATATTCCTTTAGCAGCAGAGCCGGATTCTGACAGGGTGATTCTGCCACTAATGATTGAAATATTACCGTCGGCATCTATTCCACATGATCCGTATGCTTCGGCCACGCCAAGTGAATTTGTATAAATTGACCCGATCCCTGTACCGGTTATTTTTATGTTTCCGTCGGTCATACTGAAATTATTATCAGCAGAAATGGCTTTATTGCCTTTTCCTGATGTGGTAATGCTGATGGTAGCTCCCGAAATGACGATGGAAGAGTCAGATTTTATAGCCGTACAGTAGGATGGATCATAGCCTATACCTTTCTCTGCCAATACAGCAGCTCCGGAAGTCGTAATATTAATGTTGCCGCCCGAAAGCGTCATGTTTTGAGCCGATTTTAATCCTTTTGACTGATTGCCCGATACAGTAAAATTGATATTTCCTCCCGAAATAAGCAGTGTGCTGTCGGATTTTAACCCTTTGGTATCGGCAGTACTGATTGTAGCGATGATGTTTCCACCCGATATTTTTATATTACCGGCTTCACATTCTACGGCATCGCCTGTGGCAGCAACTGTCACGGTACCACCTTCAAGATTAAAATGGTCGTTGGTGTGAATCCCGTCTTTGGCGGCTGAGGTAATGTTGATTTCACCCTCTTCAATTTCGATGTAATCATCCGAACAAATAGCATGCTTCGATTTACTCGAGATATTCAGTGTTCCTGTGCCTTTCACAATCAATTGTCCCTCGGAGAATAACGTAGATTTCTGATCCTCAGTACTTGTTGAATAGCTTACACCATCGGCCAGGGTGTTTGTGGTTCCACTTGTTAGTTCTAAAGTGCATTTTTTTGTAGACTGAATATTGATAGCAGGCCCGTTGACATTGGTTAATGTAACTCCATTGAGTGAAAGCCGGAATTTGTATTTGCTATACACTTTAAGCATTCCATCGGACGATTCGCCTGAAACCAGGTAGTTGACCTCTGTATCAGCTAATGTGGAATTGACCATCACATCGGCCCCGGCGATGGTTATGTTAACTCCCTTGTACTCATAGGGATTTGTAACAGTTACGGAATTGCCTGTGTACGTGATAGTCACCACAGCTTCACTGATACTCCCGAAGTTAATACTGTCCAACTCGGCGATGGGATAATGAGTAACCGAATGGTCAGGTTTATAAATA
>CALMZF010000342.1 GCA_937870645.1 uncultured Paludibacter sp.
ATAAAGCATACAAAAAAGAGAGAGTTTTTATACTCTCTTTTTTTTTGCGCTGAATTGAAGCTGTACCTGAGCATCCGGCAGGTAATCATACTCGTTGATGTTTTTCGGAGAATGCTTTGAACTGATAAAGTAACTTGCTATCTTTGCTCCAACAATTGGATAACACAAGGATATACAAATGGAAAAGAAAACAATCTCGCTCGGATTTATTGGCACCGGAATAGCTGCCAATGATTTACACTGGCCGGCCATAGAACAGCTCGGCAACAAGTTTAATGTTGCTGCTGTGTGTAACCGTAGCAGGAGCAAAGCCGAAGCTTTTGCGCTGAAATGTAATTCCACGATGGTTTACGATACGGCCGATGAGTTATTGGCCGATAAAAATGTGGATGCAGTGGTGGTGGCAGTGCCCATTGAACTGAACTACGGGATGGCGCGGCTTGCCATCGCAAGCGGTAAGCATGTATTGCTCGAAAAACCACTGGCTGCAAGTCTCGACGAAGCAAAAATACTGCGCGACTTGGTTCCGCAAAATCGTCAGGTGCTTTTGTTGGCCGAAAATTTCAGGTATCACAAAGCCTTTACGAAAATAAAAGAGTTGATGGCCGACAATGCGATAGGCGAAGTGATTTCATTTTGCTGGAACGATTACAAAAGTCTGCATATTGATAATAAATATGCAACTGCGTGGCGAAAGAACAATCAATACCCGGGAGGATTCATTTTCGATGGCGGAATTCACAATGTGGCCGCTTTGCGAATGATTTTTGGTGATGTGCAAACCGAAGTGTCGGCAACAAAATCGGTGAATCCCGAAATTGGAACAATTGATACTTTGATATCGACACTTGTTTTCGAAAACGGAGTGACAGGGAATCTGAATCTCTGTTACAGTACCAATGGCTTTGAGCAAAACAGATTGCTGGTGCTGGGAAAAAACGGCAGCATTTGCTTTGAAAACGATGAACTGAAGCTTTATTCGCAAAGTAAGGTTGAGTTGCTGGCGACTACCGATTTATCCGATAGTTATCTCTGTCAGTTCGACGATTTCTACAACTGTATTGTTTCGGGAGCAGCGCCTCAAAGCACTTTCGCTGAAGGGGTAAAGGATATTGAGTTAATGGTGAGGTTGCTGGAAGCGTAGGCACAGGCATAGGCTCAGGCACAGGAGCAGGCAGAGAAGAAAAAAACTAATCCTAATTCATCACCTTAGCCTTCGCCTACATTTTCATGTACCACGTTTTGAATTCCGCGACGCGGGCTTTACTTACTATTATTTTTTCAGGTACAGCAACAATCAGGTTTACTGACAGTTTACTTCCAAACCAGATAGAAATATCTTTGATTGCTTTGTGTGAAATAATGTACTGACGATTAGCCCTGAAAAACTCAGAAGGGTCGAGCTGCGCGTACAAATCTTCAAGCGGACTGTCCAAATAGTAAATCACATCATCTGTAGTGATGATTTTTGCCATTTTATTTTCAACATAAAAACAAGCTATCCTGTCAATGGCCAAAGGAATTAATTTATCTTTATATGGTATCAGAAAATGTGATTTCCAGGTATCTTTCGTCTTGTTGAAAGTAGCCAGCAGATTGCTGATCGCGTCAACATTTGTATCCTTAGCCAATACCAGATTACGGTATTTAGAAATTGCCCGTTCAAAGTTTCTGACATTAATTGGTTTGAGCAAATAGTCGATACTGTTTACCTCGAAGGCTTTCAGGGCATACTCATCATAAGCCGTAGTGAAAATAACCGGGCTTTTTATTTGAACCTTTTCAAAAATACCGAACGAAGAACCGTCGGCCAGATGAATATCCATAAACACCAGGTCCGGAGCAGGATTGAGTGAAAACCATTCCACGCTTTCCTCTACACTTTGCAATACGGCAATCACCTGGATGTCGGCAGCTACCTGACCAATTACACGTTGCAGATTTTGAGCAGCAATGAGTTCATCTTCTACAATAACAGCTTTCATTTTAATCCCGGATTTTTAATTGTGTTATCTGATTGTTGCTTAATCAATGGAATTTCCACACAAAAAACATCTGTTTTTGTTATGATGACTTCTTTCTGAAACAGGATTTCATACCTTTCGGTCAGGTTAGCCAGGCCAATTCCTTCGCCATGTTCCACACCGCTTTTGGGCTGAATGGCGTTTAGTACTCTGATGGTGTCATGCGGCTTGGTTTCAATGGTTATCTGCAACGGATGCCTGCTGCTGATTACATTGTGTTTGATAGCATTTTCCACCAGTAATTGCAGACTGACCGGAACAATAAAGTAATTCCGGTATTTTTCGTCAATATTATACTGAATTTGCAAATTATCACCGTAGCGTATTTTCATCAACAGGGCATACGATTTGGTAAAATCCAGTTCATCACTCAGATGCGTTATTTCTTTGTTGCCTATAGCATATCGAAATACCTGCGATAAATTCTGCACATATTCGTGGGCTTTTTCGTCGTCATTTCCTATCAATCCATCGAGCGTGTTCAGCGAGTTGAACAGAAAATGAGGATCAAGTTGATTTTTAAGCGCTTCGTAACGAATTCGGATATTATCTGCAACCAGTTTTTCATTCTCGAGCAATATCTGTTGACGTTGAATGATAGAATGAAGTAACATTGTTGATAATAACACGATAAACATCACAATAATATCTTTCATAATATTCCCTACAATCAGAAAGTTGGCCGAAATCAGACTTGAGGGAAAAAAACGTATGGAACCTTCGGTAAAAATAGAATTTAATACGGCAACAATGGCAAATGAACCCAGAATGATGTAGCTGATTTTTGCATTTTTCTTTATGTCCAGCTGTATTATTTTGAACGTAAAGCTATATAATGAATAGAACAAAACAACATCTGACAGAAAAGCATAAATCAGCCGTAAGCCGATTGATTCTCCTATTCTGTTAACATATACATATCCCAGCAGCAAAACACAATCCAGAAATATACTTAATGTTATTGATAGTCTGAGAGCTAAAGCATTTGAAAAGTGATGTAAGGGTTTGTGTCTCATCGCAAAAATGATAGAGTTTTTAAAATTGATTGGAGTATTGATTTTACTCACAAATTATTTTTGACGATAAAAATACTAAAAAACAACGACTAAACTATAAAAGTTCGGTCGTTGTTTGTAATCTATTACGCTAAACTTCTTTCCAGTTGCCTGGCAGTCACTTTTTTAACCAGTCTTTTACGGCGACGTACCTGTTTCCTGAACGCGATGCGGTCGAAGATATAATATACCACAGGCACCACCACCAGTGTGAGGATCATCGAACTGGTAAGCCCACCAATAATTACCCAACCCATACCGTTTTTCATTTCAGCGCCGTCACCCGAACCAAGGGCAATAGGTAACATACCGAAAATCATGGCGAAGGTTGTCATCAAAATAGGACGCATACGGTCTTTCCCGGCTTCAATCAAAGCATTGAAAGTGCTCAGCCCATCTTCCTTACGGATTTTGTTGGTGAAATCGACAAGCAGAATCGCATTTTTTGCCACCAACCCGATAAGCACAATCAACCCAATGATACTGAAAATATCCAGGTTATGCCTTGTCAGTGCTAATGCCAGAAAGGCGCCAATCATGGCCAGCGGAATGGAGAACAATACAATAAGCGGGTCGGTGAGCGAGTTGTAAAGGATCACCATAATAAGATAAATCAACACAATAGCTGCAATAAAAGCAAACCCAAGACTGCCGAAAGCGGTCGACTGCTGTTCCATCATTCCACTCTTC
>CALMZF010000343.1 GCA_937870645.1 uncultured Paludibacter sp.
ATAACACACTATTTCCGATAAACAAAATATATTTATCGTTTATCGATATATTTTCGTCTTAAAACATTCAATACAAGATTTAGAATATTATAAAATCGGGTTAGAAAAGTACTGTAAAGCAATATTCCGGCAACCAAAAATATTGTGTTAAATATTCTGAATAAAATGATTTCAAGTTAAATAAGACTTTTCTATAAAAAAAACATTGTTGTCCGACAAAAAAACGCAGAAACATCTGTAATCTGCTGTAATCCAAACAAATAATAACATTAAGCCCCACCGGGGCTTGCTTTTCTGTAGTTACCAAATCGCTACAAATATTTTGCAACGCTGTTGCAAAAACAGCCACAGATTGGCTAAATCTTTATAGTAAGATATGAAAAATAAGATTTCTTGCCACAGTATGGCAAAATATTAAGTTTTATCGGACAACAATAAAAAAAACATCTCATCTGCGCGAGGCAAATGAAATGTTTTTATTATTAGGGTCTGCGGAAAAACTCAACTAAAAAATGTTTCGGTACGCTGTACCTTAAAATTCGGGGATAATTTGTTTTCTACAAACCTGCATGCCGCAGGCAGGTGTTACGCCACTCTGTGGCTTAAATTTAGGTGCAGATGGAACATTCCGACTTGACGGAAGCACCGAAACAGGATGCAAAGAATATTGTGTTATTTATCAAAAATGTATGCATTAAGAATAATTTATACCAATATAATTATTTGAATTATAACTTGATAAGCAATCTTCAGCAGATCCGGATTAGATGGATAGTTGGAGTTTATTTTTCTTCTTCTTTGTACCAACCGGCATACATGGCGTAATTGTGCGCTATCTTGCGGTTCATTTCGTTGGCTTGATCGGGCTCCACATTTTTCACAAACTTTGCCGGAACACCTGCCCAAAGTGTGTGAGGTGGAATTACAGTATTCTCAGCACCAGCGCTCCGGCAGCCACAATAGCCCCCTCGCCCACTTCGGCGTAATCCAGCACGATAGCTCCCATGCCTATCAGCGCATAATCATTTATTTTTGCACCGTGAATGGTTACGTTGTGCCCCACGGATACATAATCGCCAATTTCCACCACCGATTTTTCGTAGAGTGTATGCAACACCGATCCATCCTGAATATTTACATTATTGCCGATGCGGATGGAATTTACATCGCCCCGCAACACAGCATTGAACCACACGCTGCATCCGTCGCCCATCACCACATCACCCACAACGGTGGCGTTTTCAGCCAGAAAGCAGTCTTTTCCTATCACGGGTGTATATCCGCGAACTGATTTAATATAAGCCATTTTTCGTTCGAATAAAAGAAAACACACAGTTTTAGCTGTGTGTTTTCGGGTTTTATATGTTAATTCAATAGATTTACTTCATTCAATTAAAATGGAAGATCGTCTTCTGCAGCACCAGGAACGGGTGTTTCGGGTGAAGCCTGTACAGCAGCAGCCGGAGCAGCAGTTACAGCTACACCGTTGGGTTCACTTTGTTCGGGACGTTTTCCAAGCAGTTGAATTGTTTCAGCATAAATTTCGGTTGTGTAACGTTTTACGCCGTCTTTTTCCCACGAACGGGTCTGAATTTTTCCTTCTATATACAATTGTGAACCCTTGCGAATGTACTTCTCGGTCAGTTCGGCCAGGCCACGCCAGGCTACAATATTGTGCCATTCTGTTCTTTCAGGTACTTGTGTACCACTTTGGGTGGTGTAAGCACGATCGGTGGTTGCCAGTGTAAAATTAGCAACAGCTACATTTTTTTCCAAATAACGAACTTCGGGATCTTTTCCCACATTTCCTACTAAAATCGCTTTGTTGATTGACATACCGTAGATTATTAAAGTTTATGTATTACTTGATTATAATTTATATATCTGCCCCCTAACCCCCTAAAGGGGGAATATTGAGCGCCTATCATTTGTTGTGAATTTTTTTAATCATGCCCGTGTGTGTCAAAAATATTTTACTCGGACATGCGTGTTTCATTTGATAAACAATTGATTGTATATTGTTTTTCAGGCAAATAGTCCCTGTTTCAGAATTTAGAGTACGAGCCTCACCGAAACAAGCGGATAGCTATTCCGAAAAAAAACAATGACACAAATATACAGTTTTTTTTTACCTTTTAGTATTTTTCAAAAAAAAGTCATAAAAAAAAGATTAAAATTCATCTCATCGGCTTTACCTTATTCCATGTTTCATTATTCCAAAAAAATCCCATGAATAAATTCTGCTTTAACCAAAATAAAAATGTATTTTTGCGGAACAATTTTAAATGAAAAACTAACTATGAGACTTATTATTGAACCTGACTACCAGAACGTTTCAAAATGGACAGCAAATTACATCACCTCCAAAATTCTTGCTGCCAATCCGACCAAAGAAAAACCATTCGTGCTGGGTTTACCTACCGGATCGTCGCCACTCGGAGTGTACAAACAACTGATTGAGCTGAATAAAAAGGGTGTGGTGTCGTTCAAAAACATTATTACCTTCAATATGGATGAGTATGTGGGTTTGCCTCAGGATCACGAACAGAGCTACTATACATTTATGTGGTCCAATTTTTTCAGTCACATTGATATTCCCGCCGAAAATGTGAATATTCTCAACGGCAATGCCGAAGATCTGGAAGCTGAATGTGCAGCATATGAAGCTAAAATAAAAGAAGTGGGCGGAATTGATTTATTTATGGGAGGCATTGGCCCGGACGGTCATATCGCTTTCAACGAACCTGCTTCATCGCTGCAATCGCGCACCCGCCAGAAAACGCTGACTACCGACACCATGATAGCCAATTCACGTTTCTTTGACAATGATGTGAATAAAGTGCCAAAAACAGCGCTCACTGTGGGTGTAGGCACCGTTTTGGATGCTAAAGAAGTGGTAATCATAGTGAACGGACACAACAAAGCCCGTGCCCTGCGTCATGCTGTGGAAGAACCCATCAACCATATGTGGACTATCAGCGCTCTGCAAATGCATCCAAAAGGCATCATCGTATGCGATTATGATGCCTGTGCCGAACTGAAAGTGGGAACTTACAAGTACTTTATGGATATTGAAAAAGACAAACTCGATCCGGATAGTATCCTGTAACCAATAAAAAACTTATAAAAAATGCTGTTCATTTGGATATGAACAGCATTTTTTTTGGAGAACATGAAGTTTATTTAAATGAATATTGTTGTTAATTCAACTTTTGTAAGTTATTATTAGTCTATTGATAAGGTAAATACCAATCAAAAGCGTCTGTTTATCAAACAGATATGCGTTTCGTCAGAAACAGGGGCTTCCGCCCCTTAAACCCCGACTTACTTTTTGTCTTGAAACAAAAAGTAAGCAAAAAATTCAAGACTGCGCCCGCTTCGCACGAAAAATTGGCGCTCGACCGGCTAAATCGTCCAAACTCGTTGAAGTTCGCTCAAAATTTACTTACTTATGAAATATATCTTTGCGAACTTCAACTTCAAACAAGGACGATTTTTAACGCCGTTCTCACTGATTTTTCGGCTCACCGGACGAGGTCACTCGTAAGCAAACATATCTGCGACTGGCCAATGTAACATGCGAAAGTTGAGATATAAAAAAAAGGTACAATATCCAATAATTCGGTTCTGTTGTTAATTGACGGACAAATGTCGCTTCATTTACAATCTGTCAAATACCTCTTTTGCAAACATCTCCAGACCCGGATCGCGGGCACCCATCAGCAGCAACACATCGTTGCCGGTAAAATGTGAACGAACCGCTTCCACAAAATTATTTCTGTTTTCGACAAAAAAAGCATTTTTGCCAAGCTTTTTAATATCCTCAATCAGTTCGCCTGCCGAAATATCTTTCACTGCCGAACCACCGGCATAGAATATTTCACTCATCCATATTTCATCCTGAGGGCGTAATGCGCCAGCAATTTCCTTCACAAAATCGTTGCGTAAAAAACGGGTCGGTTTGTAACCATGCGGCTGAAACCAGGCGATCACTTTGGGAGCCACCGGCTGACAGGCTGCAATGGAAGCAGCACATTTAGCCGGATTGTGGGCATAATCGTCAA
>CALMZF010000344.1 GCA_937870645.1 uncultured Paludibacter sp.
CCCGTACAGGTAAAACATTTGGTATCGGCATCGATTACCGGTTTTAATTAATTCGAACATACCTTTCTTTGATAACCAAACTCTAATACATTGAACCAAAAAAGCGAAACTGAATATAACAGGTGGTTTCGCTTTTTTTAATTTAAAGATAACCGAACAGCCGGTATCGGAATAAAAAAAGAGAAACTCAATCTGAATTTCTCTTTTTTTATTTCGCAGGGCGAAAAAAATATACTTACACGCGTCTTTCTTTGATACGTGCTTTTTTGCCGGTCAATTTGCGCAGGTAATACAGTTTGGCGCGACGAACTTTACCGCGTTTGTTAACGGCGATACTTTCGATAAACGGTGAGTCCATCGGAAAAATACGTTCTACACCAATATTTCCTGAAACTTTACGAACGGTAAAACGTTTTTTGTCTCCGCTTCCGGTAATTTTAATTACATCACCCCGGTATTCCTGAATACGTTCTTTGTTTCCTTCTTTGATACGATAGGCTACTGTGATGGTATCACCGCTTTTGAATGTTGGCAGGGTTTTCTCTGTTTCAACAGCAAAGGCCTGTTCAGCAACTTTTAATAAATCCATGATTTCCTGATTTTTTTTAAGTTCATACATTGCGCAATATTCACAGACCTCATTTTTATTCTGTCAGAGATTACGCTGAATTTGGACTGCAAAAGTACAGATTTTATTTTGGTTATACAATAACTGTGTGCAAAATATTTCTAAGAAATTACCGGGGGCGGACTAAATCAATGTGTGAAAATCCTTGATTTGTTTTTCTGTCTGATAAAAGCTGTCCTTAGTTGGATAAAAATAATTTTTCCGTATAACGAATAATTATTTTTATCACTGATTTTGCGTTAGGGAGGTTATCATGACAGGGTTACCACTTTATTCAAACTGACATAACACAGGTATGTCTCGGTTTGGTAGCCCATCTGCCGGATAATATTTTCATAATTTACTATTTGCAGTTCATGCGATTTCAGTATTTCATCGCCGAATTTATAATCTACAATTATCGCTTTATTATTCCTGAGTATGAGCCGGTCCGGACGGTATTGCTCACCCGTAGGAAGCAGGATACTTGTTTCGTTGAGTATCTTTGCAAGCGGGTCAAACCAGGCTGCTGTTTCGGGCATATTCCAGAATTTGGTCATTTCTGTGCGGATCATTTCACTTTCCAGCTCCGTAATTTTGCCTGAAACTATCATTTCATTGATAGCTTTATCTTCATCGCTGCGTGTAACTATTTTTTTCAATATATCGTGCATGATGGTGCCGTAATTAAGGCGACTTTCTTCCATCGTTTGCCCGGCAAGCCAGTAATCCCGGCTGCTGTGTTTTATTTTCAAACGGTTGCGGCTGTCAGTTATCGGGTAGTCATTCATTTGCCGCAGTTCATTTTCTGCCGGTTTTACAGTATATACAGCATTGCAGGGTTTGCCAATTTCAAAGCTATTTGTTTCGGGAGAATAGTTTTCGGCCAACGAAATTTGATTGGTATCAGCGGTTTGATCCAACGAAATGCCATTAAGAATAAGCTGTGATAAGGAAGCCATTTTTGCAATTTCTATCGGAACTTCATTTTTCGGCTGCGGCGCAAAGCAGAGCAATTCGTTGCGGGCCCGTGTAAAAGCCACGTAAGCCATATTCAGGTTGTCGATATATTGATGCATTTGTTCATTGAAATAATCCTTCTGGAAAATGGAATTCACCAGCCTGGACGAATAATCGATGGGCAGCAACGGAAATTCGTTGAACGGCTCGGTATCGGCCTGACACCAGAGCAGCGGTGGATTTTTGGCAGCATCCAGAAACCAGTCGCAGAAGGGCATGATAACAACCTTAAAATCAAGTCCCTTTGATTTGTGAATGGTCATAATCCGGAATGAATTCTGATTTTCGGGAGTAGCTATGGACTGTGATGCACCGTTGTTTTCCCACCAAATCAGGAAACTGTTGAGATCGGCATTTCTGGAGTTTACAAACTTGAAAATTACATCCTGAAATGCCTGGAGAAATACCGTTTCCTGGTGCCACTGTTGTATTCCAAAAACTTCAATCAGGTTTTCGACCAGATTATACAGCGAATTTTGCCGCGAACGAGCCAGAAAATCATTTTCTTCGGCTGTGAATAAGCCTGAGAAAACCGGGGAATCACCTGTTGTGCCGAAACAACCGGCTATTGCGCTGCTTTCGGTCAGTTTCCTCCGGCCACGCAGGTATTCGTAATTCAGTATGGTACGTTGAACGCTGTCGTTGGGATTAGCCATAAGTTTGAGCACTGCCAGTATAAAATTGACCGATGCCGATGAAGCCAGCATGAGCCCTTCGTTGCCCACAATGTCGTAACTGTAACCTTCACGGGCATTCCCGGAATTTTTGTACGACAATAAGTAGTTGATAATTTCGGCCTCTTCAGAGTTTTTTCTTACTAAAAAAGCGACATCGGATGGCTTGTAACCCCTGTCTACCAGTTCCTCGAGCAATGCAGGGATTCTGTTCAGACTTTCTTTTTTCCAGCCTTCCTCATTTTCATCCTGCGCAATAAATTCAAATTTCACATGACCTTCGGCTGCTTTGGGTGAAATTTGCTGGTTAACATCGCTGTAAGCGTGAATAATTCGATGTCTCAGAGCTTCCAGCTCGCTGTCGGCCGCGCTTACCTGATCCAGATTTTCGTTCAGTTTGATTTGCAGTAACTTAGCGGCTTGGGAAAAGAAGGCGTTGTTAAATTCAATAATATTTTTATCGCTGCGCCAGTTGGTTGTCAGGCTTTCGGTATGTAGACGGTCGGTTGCGAAATCGTGCTCCACTTCCTCGTCGAGCAGTTTCCAGTCCGAGTTTCGCCACCGGTAGATGCTTTGCTTCACATCGCCCACCACCATATTGTAGTTATTGGCTGCAACACTGTTTGATATCAGTGGCTTGAAGTTTTTCCACTGCAGCACCGAGGTATCCTGAAATTCATCAATCATAAAATGGTTGA
>CALMZF010000345.1 GCA_937870645.1 uncultured Paludibacter sp.
AACAACTACAACCTGGGAATGCGTATGTCATTTGTAGAACCGCTCTGGAAAAACCGGCATTTCCTCGAAACATCCATATCGCTCAACAGCAACTTCAGTAACTCCACCCGAAACCTCTTTGATAAGGATGCTCAGGGAAACTATACGGTGCTGGATCAGGTCTACAGCAACGAATTCAAAAATACATTTTACAGCGAAGCACTGGAACTGAATTACCGGTTTATACAGAAAACTTACAACTTCACACTCGGTATGAGAGCTGAACCCTCCCAGACTTACAGCACTACCATTTACGGAAACGAACCCGGCATAGAACTGACTAATAAAGTAGTGAATTTTGCTCCGAATGCACGTTTTCAGTATAATTTTGGTAAACGGCAGTTTGCACGGCTTGACTATACGGGGCGCACCAGCCAGCCCTCGATCAGTCAGATGCAGCCGGTAAAAAACAACACCGACCTGATGAACGAAACGGTGGGAAATCCAACCTTAAATCCGGCTTTCCAACACAATCTGCGGTTGATGTTTTCCACTTACAGCAGTACTAAATTCTCTTCCTTTAATTTTGGACTGAACGGTAGTGTCATTAAAGACGATTTGACTAACAACAGTATCTATGATGAAACCGGCAAAAGGTATATTCAGACAGTAAATTCGAAAGAAATGCCTTACAATGCCAGTGTGTTTACCATGTTCAGCACTCCGTTTTGGAAAAAGTTTAATTTCAGCAACAATGCCTCTTTCAATGTCCGTCAACAGTACGGTTATACATCCAAAAATGTAAGCACCGATCTTATTGACATCAATCACCTGCGACTGGGAGATTTGAGCAGTACCATCCGCTACGGTGCATCCGACAATATTTCACTGAGCTACACACACAATGTATTCGATATCAGTATGCGGGGTGGATTGAGTTATTCCAATTCCAAAAACAATTTCAATACGAAAGCAAATGAAACATACGACTGGACAGCAGCTACCTATCTGGGCATCCGCCCTACCAGTACGCTTACACTGAACACAGACCTGAATTATACCACCCAGCAGGGTTATTCAAGCTTTAATCAAAGCCAGTGGTTGTGGAATGCTTCCGCAGAGCTATCGGCATTCAAGAAAAGAGGCGTGTTCTCAATTAAAATATACGATTTGTTGCGTCAGCGTCAAAATATATCACAAACCGTGGGAGACAACTACATACAATACAGCAAATCCAACTCTTTACCAGCTTATTTTCTCGTAGGATTTACCTATAAAATCAGCAAATTCAAAGGCGTGAGCAACAGCGACAGGGAAAATATGGAAAACATGGATCGTTTCGGTCCCGGCCAACGAATGTACAGAGAGGGGCGAGGCGACCAGCGCACCGGACCCGGCTCGGGAGGACGTCCTCCCTTTATGGGTGGCGGTGGCCCACCTCCCGAAATGTAAAATCATAATGCAACCGGACGAAAATCCGGTTGTTTTTTTGTTGCGGATTATAAAAACATCTTCATTGTCCAATATCCAGATTAAACTTTTTCAAACATAACTTGTTTGAACATTAAAAAACAGAAACATATGAAACACACATGTCCAAGTAAAGTATTTTTGACACACACGGACATGATTAAAAACCCACAACAAATGATAGACGCTCAATATTCCCCCTTTAGGGGGTTAGGGGGCCGATAA
>CALMZF010000346.1 GCA_937870645.1 uncultured Paludibacter sp.
ATTGTGTAATTATTGAACCTGCAAAAGAAAATACTTTTGTCAGGTTTTATTTTTTTATGGAGCATTCGCTCGCAGAATGCTGCATAAATAAAAAGTTATTATATTTTACAGATGTGTTAAATGGTTGATGAACTGAAAATTATGCAAATCATTTCCGAAATTGTGTAATTTATTAACAAATAAAACCTACTAATTTTGTACAGAATAAATTTATTAAAATCATCGGAACGAATTGAGCTATTCAACGAACGCTAAGATTTAACAAGGTTAATAATTATCAGATATACAATAAATTAAATTATTCACGGTTTTAAGTTTTGAATTTTTCTCTGTTTGGTTGTCTGCATTGCAAAGAAATAGAATAAATGAAGGGAAAAAAACCAGACGTTTTTTTGAAATCACATGAATTTTATGAATCATACCTACCTTAATTTTTTCACGCAAATTTCCTAAACCATAAAGACTTTCGTATGTGTAAATAACACATATTGAGGATTATAGTTAAATTCAATACATTTGATAGGGGAGATTTTGTGTCCAAAGAGATAATTTTAAGAACAATTAAATAAATAACAATTAATTTTAACATGATGAAAAGAAACCAACTGATGAGAAAATTTTCGGTATTAGGTGTACTGATATTTTCAACGCTCTCATTCCTGACTTATGGTCAGGGATCCACTTACACCGGCTCTTACGTAAGTTCTTCGCGTATGGAGTACTCGGCTAAAACAAATATGGTTATCGAAGGTAAGTCATTTAATAATACCACCGGTCATAGCATAACGCTTTGGAATTGCAGTGACGTTACTATACGAAATTGCAAATTTACCGCGTCCCCTAAATATCTGGGTATCTATTTATTCGGTTGTAAAAATATTACGATTACCAATTGTACATTCGAAAATCTCGCATCTGCCATGTTGGCGTCTACATGTACCGGTAATATTAAATTTGAGTACAACGATGTGAAAAACATATTGGGAACTTCGCAGGGAGGCGATATAGCAGGATCGATGGTTCAGTTTATCAGGGTTACCGGTGCAGGAAACAGCGTAAGTTACAATGCCTGCGAAAATATTCCCGGCGAAAGTGCCCCGGAAGATCTCATCAATATGAACGACGGATCGGCCGGTACTCCCGAAAGCCCGATTATGATTACCAATAACTGGATACGCGGTGGCGGTCCTTCACCTTCGGGAGGTGGTATAAACCTGGGTGACGTGAATGGCTCATACCAGACAGCCGAAAATAATGTTTTGGTTGATCCCGGTCAATACGGCATAGCCATTTCAGGCGGACATCATAATGTGTTGAGAAACAATAAAGTGTATGCCAAACAACAATCTTTTACCAATGTGGGTATTGTTGGCTGCAACTGGTACGAAGATATTGCTGCATCACATGATAATGTCATCACTAACAATGAAATAAATTACAAAAACAGCAGCGGTCAATTAAATAACTGGTGGATTGCTGCTAATGTGGGAATTATTGCCGGTCAGGGTACCAACATATACAATGCAAGCTTAAATGCAGCCATACTTCCTGCACAATTGCTCGGGAGAGCACTCGTTAATACTGCACCAACCTATGTGTGGAATCAGACTTCTCCGGCTTCATTTGCCGTTGCATCCAACTGGACACCTGCCCGCACAAGTCCTACAGCCAAGGATGTACTTCAGTTTAGCGCCGGTGGTAGTGTAGTCGTTAACAATGTACCGACACAGGCTATTGATCAACTGCAGGTATTGAATAATTCCACAGTTGAATTACAGTCAGCTACTTCTACCGTATTGACAGTAAGTAATCTGACAATAAATGCAGGCTCTAACCTTAAAGTTGGCGCAGGCAGTCAAATTACCGTGGCAACCACACTTACCAATAATGGCAACGTGAGTTTGCTGTCAGATAACACCAAAGGAACAGCTTCGTTGCTCACTCCGGCTACCCTCGCAGGTACCGGTACCTACAACATTCAACAATATCTCACAGATGGACTTAATTGCCACATATCCAGTCCGGTAACCGCCGCTTTAATTTCGGCAATAAATACCGCTACCAGTGTTACTACTTACAGTGAACCTACAGCAAAATGGGTGACTGCTACCGGCTCAATGACTACATTGAAAGGCTATCTGGCCAATTTGACCATAACAAATGGAACAATTGCTTTCAACGGAACAATAAATAACGGTAATCTTTCATTACCGTTGACACGTACATCGAACACCACAAATGCCGGTTTCAACATGTTGGGCAATCCCTATCCTTCATATCTAAATCTGAATAACTTATCGACGGCTGACATTGAACCCACCATTTGGTACAGAAGCAAGGATGCCACTTCATTGTTTGATGTTTATAATATCAAAAGCGGTGTGTTTACAAGTAATAGCGGACTGGCTGTAACAGGGGTGGTAGCTCCCATGCAGGCATTCTGGGTAAAGGTTAGAAAGGGAAAAACGTCTTCTACTTTTACAATTAACAATGCTCAGCGCACTCACCGTGATGTGGCCGATAATGTATTCAGAGCTCCTGCGGCCAATAATGCCGAAAGACAA
>CALMZF010000347.1 GCA_937870645.1 uncultured Paludibacter sp.
GCAATAAATGGCGGCAACCCTGGCTCTATTTCCCTTGGCAAAGGTCACAGCAAGGTGTTCAGCGTTGGATCCGCTGCCCGAAGCAAAAACGGCGATTTGTTTCATCTGCAGGATTTTCAGCTGCGAAGTTACACAGAAATGATGGTTTATGCTGAGGTGGGCTATTTTAGAAAGAGCCAACCAGAGTAATGACTGAACCAAAATAAATGACAGTAATGATTACTCCTTCAACCATTTCCCGCTCCCGATTACCCGGTTTGAACCGGTAATACGATAAATATATACTCCGGAAGGCAATTGTTCTGTTTTAACCCGCTGCATATCTCCCGAAAGGTCTGTTTCGAGCACCTGTCTGCCACCGGTATCGAATAGCTGAAAACGGGCTGTCTTATGCTGAATGGCTAATTTTACCTGCATATAATCTTTGCCGGGATTGGGCAATACAATGGCCTCCTGTGCAATTGGCTGCTCCGGATTGTCTACATTTACAATCAGTCCTTCGCTGTTTAATTTCAGGACGAAGGGGTCACGTTGAAGGACAAAAGGTACTGCTTTAGGATCAAAATAATTGCCAACCAACATTATCCCTCCCTCGCTGGTTGATATTATATCGTATGGCCAATAAACCCCATCACCACCGTAGTAAAACTGATCAGTCAGCTCAAAACCGGAGTTGATCCGGCTTAACTGAATCCAGGTAGGTGTTGGTTGCCAAAATGTTGAGGGATCATGATTATAAACTCCAACACTCCACAAAGTGGTATCGGAAACCATCATACTATTACCGAAACCTGCATACGTTATTGTATCAGCTTTTCTAAAAATAAGCACTGAGTCAATTAATTCATTTTCATTCGAGTAAAACAGGTTGTAAAGACCCTCTTCTTCGTATAATGGACTAATGTTGCCCGAAATAACATAAGAGTTGCTATTATAGCTAATAGTTCTGCAGTTAATACTTGTGAAGGGAAAATCGGGCTCAAACTCAGAAAGGTAATTTAAATCCATATCAAACGACAACAAACGCAATAGACCTCTATCTTTTACTGAAGGTCCTGCTATAAGAACCTTCAAGCGGTTGTTTAATGAATCATAAAAAATATTCCCGGGATTCCGTATAGTGTTCCATGCTGGAATGTAACTTTTCACTGAATTCGTGAGAAGATTAAATTTTATCAGGGAAAAATCTACACGTGTTAATGGAGGATGAAAAAGAGCAGATAAAAATTAAACTACTGAATCATTCACATTCACAAAAGACTGCGGAATATTGTTTAAAGAATCACCGAAATTTAAAGAATAATCACTTACAAAATTCAGATTTTCATCTAGTTTCCATAATTTAATCAGATGATTCAATGAATTTCCACTTACTGAATCTATCTTACCAGTAAGGTAAAATATGTTGCCATTAGAAATGCTTTTTCTTAACGTTGAAAACAATGATTGATTCTGATCGCTTGCCAGTATCCTTTCGTTAATTATATTACCCAATGCATCAATCTTTAATAACTGAGCATTGCTGAAATTGCTTCCTTGAAAAGTTTCAATGCTACCACAGAGAATGAAATCCTGGTTAGTAGTTTCTGCAACAGAATAAATTGTGTTGTCCTCCAAACTATTGTAAATCCGAAAATATGTGTTTTGAGAAATTGCCGCAGTTAACAAAAAAAATGAAATTATAAAAATGAAATGTTTTTTCATCGGAATGATACTTTAATACGGGGTAAACGCGATTGCATTTACCCCGTATGATTGTGATTACTGATTTATTCTCCAAATTCGATCTTTACACCATAATAAAGCTTATAGATATGAATATGAAGCCAGTATTCAACTCCAGGACTATCTGTATAGATTACTTCGACCGTCTTATATTGTTTATTGGGCGGATTTTTTGTATTCCGGATAAAATCAAACTTACTTAGGTAGTAGTTCAGATCATCCGGCGAAAGACATTGATCAAATTCATTATTTGTACCTCCTTGACTATATAACATTGTTCCATCATACGGTGCATTTTCAGGGTCGTCAAATTCAGTGTCAAAACCAGGCACTACATCTATTCGAACAACGTCAGTATAATACCCAGCCCCCGGTACAGCTATCGGATTTCTGAATTTACGTTGCAGTTCCGTTGAGGCATCCTTTCCGGTATAACCCGAATACTCGCCGCATTTGCCTAACCCATATCCCCAATACCAATAATCCGTTGTCCCAAAGGGTGTGTAATTCAGTCCGGTGCCAAGCCCACCGCCCGATAGTGTTACTATCAGATTCTGGGTTCCGCTCTTGAGCCCGGTAGTTTCGATATTCAGGTCAACAATGTCGAATGTATAGTCTTCGTTGCCGCTTTGTTGCTGCAAAGCTTCAGCCCAGGCATCAATGCTCGTATAAAGCATGTTGAGTTCATCGAAGCTTATTTGCCCGTCGGTTACCGTTAATGCAATCGTATCGTGAAAGAAGTCAACATCACCAAACTCGTGGGTGTTGTTTGCCAACTCAAGGTTCAACAAGCCTTCAAGGTACCATTCAGCACTGTCAGCTGCCAGGACTTCATTGCTTTTCGATTGCAGGTTTTGCTTAAATGCAATCAATCTTTTTGTTACTGCCGAGGTGTTTACTAAAGCCAATCCTTGTGTTGATTCAGGCTTTTCTTTCTGGCATCCGAAAAATAAAACCAATGCCAATAAATACAATACAGGGTAATAATAATTCTTTTTCATTTCTGTTTATTTTGTGATTGAAAATTATACTTTTAAGATTCTGTCATGTAAGCAGTTGCAACTAAGGGGGTTTGTACCTGCCTTCTGAGAAGCTATATATATATATATATATATCATATATTATTTGTATTGGCTGTTATTTCA
>CALMZF010000348.1 GCA_937870645.1 uncultured Paludibacter sp.
CATGGATCAACTATCTGGGCAACGAGGATTTTTTCAGCCTGATTTCAAATACCGGTGGAGGTTACTCTTTCTACAAAGATGCCAAATTTCGTCGTATTACGCGCTATCGCTACAACAACGTACCGATGGACAGCGGTGGTAAATACTTCTACATCAACGACGGTGAAAATATTTGGAGCCCGGGCTGGAAACCCTGCAAAACGGAACTTGACAGCTACGAATGTCGCCACGGGATGAATTATACCATCATCAAAGGGGTAAAAAACGGTGTTGAAGCGGAAGCATTATATTTCGTTCCGTTGAAAACATGGGCCGAAGTTCAGAAACTGACCTTGCGCAACTCTACGAAAGAAGTCAAAAAGCTTAAAATCTTCTCATTTGTAGAATGGGCGCTTTGGAATGCAGCAGCTGATATGGAAAATTTCCAGCGAAATTTTTCTACCGGCGAAGTGGAAATTGAAGATTCGGTCATCTATCACAAAACCGAATACAAGGAACGCCGAAATCTTTACGCATACTATTCGGTGAATGTACCGATTCAGGGTTTTGATACCGACCGCGAAACATTCTTTGGATTGTACAATGGTTTCGACGAACCGCAAACCGTTCTTGAAGGTGCACCCCGCAATTCAGAAGCACACGGCTGGTCGCCCATCGCTTCGCATTATGTGGAAGTGACCTTACAACCGGGCGAAATAAAAGAATTGGTTTTTGTGCTGGGCTATGTTGAAAATGAGCAGGAAGACAAATGGGAAAGCAAAAACATTATCAATAAAACAAAAGCAAAAGCCACCATAGCCCGTTTTGATACGGCCGAAAAAGTGGATGCCGCATTAGCAGAACTCAGAATTTACTGGGATAATTTACTCAATGTATTTACCCTGAAATCGGGCGAGGACAAACTCAACCGCATGGTGAATATCTGGAACCAGTATCAGTGCATGATAACTTTCTGTTTTTCCCGATCGGCTTCTTTCTTCGAAAGCGGCATCGGTCGTGGCATGGGTTTCCGCGATTCCAATCAGGATTTGGTGGGCTTTGTGCATCAAATTCCCGAACGCGCCCGCGAGCGCATCATCGACATTGCTTCCACCCAATTTCCAGATGGCGGCTGTTACCACCAATACCAGCCTTTGACCAAAAAAGGAAACAACGAGATTGGTCAGGGCTTCAACGACGACCCCATGTGGCTGATCTTTGGCACCGTAAGCTATATTAAGGAAACGGGCGATTTCAGCATCCTGAATGAACCGGTACCCTATGATAATGAAGTTGGTTCGGAGGTCTCTTTGTTCGACCACTTAACCGTGTCATTCAACCACGTAATCAACAACCTCGGACCTCACGGTTTGCCGCTTATCGGACGAGCTGACTGGAATGATTGTCTGAACCTCAACTGCTTCTCTAATGACCCGAACGAAAGTTTCCAGACTACCGAAAATAAAACGGAAGGCTCTAAAGCTGAAAGTTTAATGATCGCCGGACTGTTTGTGGTGTATGGGCGCGATTATGTGGAATTGTGCAACGTGTTGGGTAAAACAGAGGAAGCTGCGCGAGCTCAACAACACATCGATGCGATGGTGGAAGCCATTAAAACAAACGGCTGGGATGGCGAATGGTTCCTGCGGGCATATGATTATTTTGGAAATAAAGTCGGATCAAATGAAAACGAAGAAGGCAAGATCTTCATCGAATCGAACGGCTGGTGTACCATGGCCGGCATCGGACTGGAAGAAGGAATGGTAGCCAAAGCGCTGGATGCCGTAAAAGAACGGCTGGATTGTGAACACGGCATTGTGCTCAATAATCCCGCCTTTACCAAATACTACATCGAATACGGGGAGATATCAAGTTATCCGGCTGGTTACAAAGAAAATGCAGGGGTGTTCTGTCACAACAATCCATGGATTATGATAGGTGAAACCGTGCAGGGTCGCGGTGACCGTGCATGGGAATATTTCCGCAAAATTTGCCCGGCTTATCTTGAAGAAAAAAGTGATTTACACAAGACAGAACCGTACGTGTATGCCCAAATGATAGCCGGTAAAGATGCTTTCCGGCCGGGTGAAGCCAAAAATTCCTGGTTAACCGGCACTGCTTCGTGGAATTTTTACGCAATTACACAATATATTCTGGGCATACAACCGACTTACGATGGTTTGCGCATTGATCCCTGCATTCCTGCTGATTGGAAAGAATATGCTGTGAAACGAATATTCAGAGGTATTACCTATAATATTACGGTGAAAAATCCAGACGGAAAAATGAAAGGTGTGAGCAAAATACTCGTTAACGGCGTAGAGATGGAAGGAAACGTAATTCCGTTGTTTAAAGCCGGGGATTTGGTGAATGTGGAAGTGATAATAGCCCCCCAACCCCCTGAAGGGGGAGTTAAATAAATGTATTGATATTAACATAGAATGCTTGTCAAAAAAATGCATAAAACAGGAGACAAAACTAACTTCAGTTCCCCTTTAGGGGCTAGGGGTTACTTCAGTTCCCCTTTAGGGGTTAGGGGTAACTTCATTTCCCCTTTAGAGGATAGGGGTCAGGATTTATTTCACCAACTCCACGACGAACTCACTCATAATATTCTTCCTTTTTGGATGGAAAAAATGACTGACGATCAGAAAGGTGGTTTCTACGGACAAATGACCGGAAAAGATATACTGGTGAACGATGCTCCAAAAGGCGGTATTTTGAACGCCCGTATTCTCTGGACATTTTCATCGGCAGCTTTACACCTAAAAAATCCTCTTTATCTGGAATATGCCACACGTGCCAAAGAGTATATTTTCAGCTATTTTTTTGATCCTGAAAATGGCGGAACTTACTGGATGCTCAATGCTGAGGGCACTCCCGCTGATACAAAAAAACAAATTTACAGTCAGGCATTTTTTATTTATGCATTGGTAGAATATTATCGTGCAACAGCTGAAAAAGATTGTTTGGACAAGGCAATTGAACTTTTTCAATTGATTGAAAAGCACAGCTTTGACGATGAGTTAAACGGCTATTTCGAAGCATACAGCTGCGATTGGGTGCTGCTCGAAGACCTGCGTCTGAGCGACAAAGATGCCAATGAGAAAAAAACAATGAACACTCATTTGCATATCCTCGAAGCTTATACCAATCTGTACAGGGTTTGGAAAGATGATATCCTGAAAAATAAACTTCAAAATCTGATTGAAATTTTCCTCACCAGGATTATTAATCCAAAAACCCATCATCTCGATTTGTTTTTTGACGAAAACTGGCTGTGCAAATCTACCTTATATTCGTACGGACACGATATAGAAAGCGTGTGGCTGCTCAACGAAGCTGCCGAAGTACTTGACAATCAGGAATTACTAAAAAAAGTACGGGAAACGGTTATTCTCGTTGCCCGGGCTGCGGAGGAAGGCGTTCAGCCAAATGGTGGGATAATTAACGAAAAAAACTATCAGACAGGACATGTTGATGGCAATTTTGACTGGTGGCCGCAAGCGGAAGCTATGATCGGATTTTACAATGTTTACCAACTTACCAGCGATCAATCCTTCGCACAGAAAACGTTGAATACCTGGGAATTTATTAAAAGCAATATTATTGATAAAGAAAACGGTGAGTGGCACTGGTCGGTTTCGTCGGATGGCAAAATTGACACAAAAAATGACAAAGCCGGATTTTGGAAATGTCCGTATCACAACAGCCGGATGTGTCTGGAACTGATGGAGAGAGTGGCCCCCTAAACCTGCCTGCGGGAGGCAGGTCCCCCAAAGGGGGACTTAAATAGCTTTGTATTAATAAACACAATCAACAATAACATTTAATTACAATGAAAACCTTCAAATTAATCCTTTTTTCGATGGTAGTTATCTGTATTTTTTCTTCCTTCAAAGCACCGAAAAACTCACCGGTTGCCATCAATGGAAAATTGCAGGTGAACGGCACTCAACTCTGTAATCAAAACGGAGAAGCGATTATGCTTCGCGGGGCAAGTTTCGGCTGGCACAACCTGTGGCCCCGCTTTTACAACCGAAAAGCGGTTGCATGGCTTGCTGCTGACTGGAAATGCAATGTAGTTCGTGCCTCCATGGGTGTTGGACTGGACGATAGCTACCTCGAAAACCCGGAATATGCATTGAAATGCATGACAAATGTGATTGATGGAGCCATCAAACAGGGAATTTACGTTCTGATAGATTTTCATAGTCATAAGTTGCACACGGCAGAAGCAAAAATATTTTTTAGTCAAATGGCTACAAAGTATAAAGATGCTCCCAACGTGATTTACGAGATTTTCAACGAACCTGATTATTATACCTGGGAAGAGGTGAAAACTTATTCCGAAGAACTAATAAAAACAATTCGTGCCATCGATCCGGATAATATTATCCTCGTAGGTTCACCGCATTGGGATCAGGATATTCATTTGGTAGCCGAAGACCCGATAAAAGGGCAATCCAACCTGATGTACACCATGCATTTCTATGCCGGAACTCATAAACAATGGTTGCGAGACCGCACCGATGCTGCCATGGCCAAAGGTATTCCCATATTTGTATCGGAATGCGCCGGAATGGAAGCCACCGGCGACGGACCGGTTGACGAAGTGGAATGGAAAGCTTTTCTGGACTGGATGGAAGCCCGAAAAATCAGTTGGGTAGTTTGGTCTGTTTCTGATAAAAACGAAACCTGCTCCATGCTTCTTCCCCGCGCCTCAGCCGAAGGAAACTGGACTGATGACCTTATTAAAAGTTGGGGGAAAATAAGTCGTGAAGCCATTAGAAAAGGAAATTTGAAGAAATAAGGCAGAAATTTTCAGAAAATAGAATTTTTATTTTATTTTGATAAAAATGTTTTTTTTGATAAAACAATGAAAAACAATACTCTCTGAAAGTCCCCCTTGGGGGATTTAGGGGGCTTAGTAGTTGATTAGAATTTTCTCAATACAAAATATACATCCATGAAAAATAAATTATTAATATTAGTCATTCTTTCATTCGTCGCCGGTGCGGCATTTGCAAAAGTTACATTGCCCGACATTCTGAGCGACAATATGGTGCTGCAACAAAGCACCAGTGTGAAACTTTGGGGAAAAGCCAGTCCAAACGCTACAGTTAAAGTTCAGCCATCGTGGGCAAAAATGACCACTACGGTGAAAACAGATAATAAAGGAAACTGGCAGACCACCATTCAGACCCCGGTTGCTACTTTTACTCCTCAGACACTCACCTTTTCCGATGGCGAAGTGCTTACCCTGAAAAATATACTGATAGGCGAAGTCTGGCTGGCTTCCGGTCAGAGTAACATGGAAATGCCGCTGAACGGTTTCTGGAATTGTCCGGTTAAAGGAGCCAACGAAACCATCGCACTATCCGGACAAAACAAGGGAATTCGGTTTGCCACCGTACCCAAAACTCCCGCTTACGAACCACAGGAAACAGTAGCCGGAAAATGGATGGAAAGTAATCCGAACAACGCGCCCTGGTTCAGTGCGACGGCTTATCATTTTGCACAGACACTCTACCATTCGCTGGATGTTCCGGTTGGAATTATTGTGTGCAGTTGGGGCGGTTCACGGGTTGAAAGCTGGACAAACCGTCAGATATTGGAAACTTACCCGGATATTGATCTCACTAAAAAAGGTATTGAAGATGTGCAGGATTGGAAACGTCCGTTGTTGATGTATAACGGTATGCTAAAACCGCTTAACAACTTCACCATCAAAGGATTTATCTGGTATCAGGGCGAATCGAATGTTGGGAAACATGCCGATTATCCAACCCGGTTTGCTGCAATGGTTGAACTCTGGCGAAAAGACTGGGGACTGGGAAATCTTCCTTTTTACTATGCCGAAATTGCTCCCTGGATTTACGGCGATGGTGAACTTGGAACATCGGGTGCACTGCTGCGCGAAGCTCAGTTCAAGTCGCAATTCATCATCCCAAACAGTGGCATGATTTCAACCAACGACCTGGTGGAAGAGTATGAAAAAACGAATATCCACCCAAAAAACAAAACAGATGTGGGAAAACGGCTGGCTTATCTGGCACTGAACCAAACGTATGCATTTAAAAACATTACTGCTCACGGACCCGAATACAAATCGATGGAAGTGAAAGACGGCAAAATCATACTATCATTCAACTATGCTCCCGATGGATTTAACCGCGAAAACGACATCCGGGGATTTGAAATTTGTGGAAGTGATAAGGTATTTCTGCCGGCTGTAGCCAGACTGGATAACAATAATCTGAAAATTATTCTTTCCAATGATCAAATTCCGGCACCGGTTGCTGCACGCTATGGTTTTCGGAATTTTCAGCCCGGTAATCTGGCAAATACCCGCGAACTTCCGGTGGTACCGTTCAGAACCGACAATTTTTAATCAGTAATATATATAATTTTTTTAGTGATTGATTTCTGTTATTTTTTTTGATTGAGGGGAAAAACGTTTCTGGTAACAGAAGCGTTTTTCTTTTTGAATACGACTACCGATAATACAGGTTTGTGGTCAAATAGAAAATAAAACTTAGCAAACAAGTGTTATATTTCAAATTATATGATTGATTTTCTAACAAAACACACAATATACTTTGATATTGAATACAAATCATTATTTTTGCAAAATCTATTCTTTTATTAATCCAAAAAAATTACCAGAATGAAGAAACTATTATTTTTTGGTATTTCAGCATTGCTGCTGATATCCTGCCAGAGCGAAAAACTTAATGAATTAAATAAAGTGGCTGCAGATATGCCTGAAGTTAGCGGACAGGTTATTCCCGGCAAATACGTAGTTGTGTACAATAGCACCGGTATAAAACAGGCTGCCAGAATTGCATCACTTACCGGTAATGCGGTAATTTCACCGGAAAACGTAATTACAATGACCAAAGAAGTACTTGCCTCTTCCAAAATTGATGTACGAACTCCTTCCCTGGCTTATGCCAGTGCTCTGAAGGGTGTGGCTATCAATCTGACCGGAGAAGAAGCCGCATTACTTGCAAAATCGCCCTCAGTGAAAGGTGTTTATCCTGATATGATGGTCAATTTCGGACTGCCCGAAGCAGTTGTAACAGGTAAACCAACTACTCCGGCTGTTCAGTCCACTCCGTGGGGTGTGACACGTATAGGAGGAAGTTCCGATGGCTCAGGTAAAACAGCGTGGATTATTGATACCGGAATAGATATGAATCATCCGGATCTGAATGTATCTCAGACGTTGGGTCGAAACTTTGTAACCATCGGTGCAACGCCAGAAGATGATAACGGACACGGAACCCATTGTGCCGGAATTGTAGCAGCACTTAACAACAATCAGGGTGTAATTGGTGTAGCAGCCGGAGCTACCGTTGTTCCCATTAAAGTGCTCAACCGCAAAGGTTCAGGGGCTTATTCAGCGATCATTGCCGGAGTGGATTATGTCTCTGGTGCTGCCAAAGCAGGCGATGCTGTGAATATGAGTTTAGGCGGACCTATCTATACCCCACTCGACGATGCTATTATGGCTATGGCTGCTAAAGGCATTAAAGTAGCCCTTGCTGCAGGTAACGAATCGCAGGATGCCAACAATGTATCGCCGGCTCATATCAACGGTCCTAACATTTATACCATTTCGGCCATGGGTACCAGTGATGCATGGGCTTCCTACAGCAATTTCGGCAATCCTCCTGTCGATTACTGTGCACCGGGCTCTTCCATTTATTCTACCTACAAAGGCGATACGTATGCTACTCTCAGCGGAACTTCTATGGCTACGCCTCATGTGTGCGGTTTGTTGCTGCTCGGAACGATCCGAACAGACGGATATGTATCGGGCGACCCGGATAAAAATGCCGACCCGATTGCACACAAATAAAAATCTCTGAATATTTATAAAAATGCCCGGTATTTTTCGTATCGGGCATTTTTTTATTCATTCATCATCACTACGGTGTGGCAGGCTACCACACCGGCCGTTTCGGTTCGCAACCGGCTGCTGCCAAGCGATACGGGTTGATAGTCGTGTTTTAAGGCTTTCAGGACTTCCTCCGGGCTGAAATCTCCCTCGGGACCTATCAGAATAATTACATCCGAAGATTTCAGGTAAAGATTTTGTAGCAGTTTTTTATCCTCTTCGTAGCAGTGAGCTATGAATTTCTGAGCAGCATTCCGTGAGTTGATAAACTCATCGAAACTTACCATCGGATTGAGTTTAGGAAAGTACGCTTTGAGCGATTGTTTGGCTGCTGAAACGATAATTTTTTCCAGTCGTTCGGGTTTGATAATTTTTCGTTCGGAAAACCGGCAAAGTAACGGAGTTATTTCATCGATGCCAATTTCCACTGCTTTTTCGATAAACCATTCGTAGCGCTCAATGTTTTTGGTTGGCGCAATGGCCATGTGAAGTTTGAAATCACGCTTGCCAAATTCTTCCGTTTTCTCTATTATCTCAAACGAGCATCGTTTTGGATGCGGATTGACAATCATCGCCTTGTAAAAACCTCCTGCCCCGTCCACCACTTCAATTTCATCACCTGCCTGTAAGCGAAGTACACGTACTGCATGACCCGATTCTTCTTCCGGAAAAACCTGTTCACGAAGGATATCGGGAGCGTAAAATAGTTTCATTAGGATCTTTTTTTGAAAACTGTTTTGGATTTTATTCATTCCAGATTTTCCAGGCTGCTTCCGCTTGTCCGGTGAGCATTCCTTCGCCATTCAGTACGGTGGTGCCCTGTGCTTTTCCTTTTTGCAAAAATAAGGTTTCAGCAGGATTGTAAACTGCATCAAAAAGCAAATGGCGGGAAGTCAGGTATTGATATGGTATATCCGGACAGCGTTCCACGTCGGGGAATGTGCCAACCGGTGATGCATTGAGAATAATCGGGTATTCATTTAATACAGTTTCACTCAGATCACTATAGCTCAGTTGTCCTTCGGCGGGTGTGCGGGAAACAAATATTGTCTCAATTCCTAGTTTTCTCTGGGGATAATCAAAAGCCAGGGAAGCTCCCCCTGTACCCGGAATTAATGCCCT
>CALMZF010000349.1 GCA_937870645.1 uncultured Paludibacter sp.
AAATTATTGTGGTGAAATGTGATGAAAAAGGCAACGTGGATATTGCCGACTGGAACGAAAAAGCAGCAGCAAATGCCGAAAAGCTTGCCGGATGCATGATTACCTATCCTTCCACCCATGGAATTTTCGAAGCAACCATCAAAGATATGTGTGCCACAATTCACAAAAACGGAGGACTTGTTTACATGGATGGCGCCAATATGAATGCTCAGGTTGGATTGACCAATCCCGGAGCAATCGGCGCTGATGTTTGTCACCTCAATTTACACAAAACATTTGCCATTCCTCACGGCGGCGGTGGTCCCGGTGTAGGTCCTATCTGTACAGCTAAACATCTTTCGGAATTTTTACCCGACAAGAAATTCGGTAAAAATACCGTTGCATCGGCACCTTATGGCAGTGCAGGAGTACTCCCGATAACTTACGGCTATATTCGTATGCTGGGTGAAGCGGGACTGGAACGAGCAACAAAAATTGCCATTCTCAATGCCAATTATCTGGCAGCACGTCTCAAAGATAGTTATGGTGTGCTTTATACCGGTGAAACAGGTCGGGTAGGGCACGAGTTAATACTGGAATGCCGCAATTTCAAAAGCACTTCGGGTGTCACCGAAACCGATATTGCCAAACGATTGATGGATTACGGATATCACGCACCAACCCTGTCGTTCCCGGTTCATGGCACATTGATGATAGAGCCCACCGAAAGTGAATCGCTGGCCGAACTGGACAAATTCACCGATGCCATGCTCAAAATTTATGGTGAAATCAAGGAAATTGAAGACGGTACTGCTGACAAAACCGACAATGTATTGATGAATTCACCTCATCCTGAATATGAAATTGTAGGTGAAAAATGGGAACATCCATACACGCGAGCAAAAGCAGCTTATCCCGCCGATTGGGTGGCCGAAAATAAGTTCTGGATCAATGTGGCACGTGTTGATAATGCCTTTGGCGACCGGAATTTAGTGTGCACCTGTCGTCCGACTTCTGACTGGGAGTAAAAACCGGAAATCAGTTCAACAAAAAGGAAACGCCGTCAGCTAATCACTGAACGGCGTTTCTTCATTTTGGCAAATTACAAACAAAAACGGGGAAATATTATTTAATAACAATTTTCGAAGCCCTTGACGAGGTTTGACGAACCTCTTTCGGGTTCCCCTCGCAGATCATGGTGCTTGCTCCGGAAAGTTTGGCATCAAAATTATCGGTAGCAAAAACCTCTGCCTTACTGGCACCACTCAGGTTGGCGGTTACATTTTTCGTCTTCAGATTGGTGGTCTCGCAGAGTGCAGCACCACTTCCTTCCAGTTGAAAATTTTCGGCCCGACCTTTCATTTCCAGTTTTGAAGCTCCGCTCAATACAACTGACACATCGCTCAGGGTGTATTCCAGACTGGCTTTGGAAGCACCTGACAAATTGATGTATAATTCTTTGCCTTCAAAAGCCGATTCGGTTTCGACACTCGAAGCACCGTCGAGTACTATTTGCTTCAGGTTATTCACACCGATGTGAATTTCGATGGGCTGACGGATCAGGTAGTCATTATACTTAGTCTTAAATCTTTCAAAAATGTTTTTATCCTCACCTTTTTTTGGCTCTTTCATTTTGATAATGAGTGCATTGTGATCCACTGTCGTTTCCACATATTCAAGATATTTGTCGGGTGCAACGACCGATACAGTCTGCGATGAAGTCTGGTGCAGTACCACCCTGAATCGGCCGGTGACATTCAGATTTTCAAATTGAGGTACATTTCTGTTTTCGGTAATAATTTCGTATTCACCCGATTCCTTATCCTCTTTGGCATTGTTTTTTTGACCAAAACTTTGAAATCCAAAAGCGATTACCAGACTAAGCATTAAAAAGATCTTTTTCATGATGCTTACTTTTTAGTTTTTATTCATAAATGATTTTCGAAGCTGTGTTTGATTCATTATTTTTTTGTTTCGGATTGCCTTTGCATACTATTTTGCTGGCACCGTGGGCTTTTCCGCTGAATGATTCGGTCGCAAATACGGTTGCTTTGCTGGCACCGTTCATTTCAATATCGGCCACTTTGGTTTGTAAGTCTTCGGCCTCAACCTTCGTTGCACCGGCAGCATCTATTTTCAGCGTGTCGGCATATCCCTTCAATTCTATTTTACTGGCTCCTTCCATGTCGAACTTCAAATTCTGTGCCGAACTAAAATCCATATCGGCTTTACTGGCTCCCTGTAATGTGATATTCAGTCTTTTTACCGAAAAAGGAGTTGCAAAATCTATATTTGAAGCACCTCTGGCATTGATTGAGGTAAGTGAGTCCATGCTTACACGTATTTTAATGCGTGGTTTTATTAAATTATCGATGGAATAAATTTTTAGTACACCGTCAACAACTTCAGTTTTAATATTCGGAATGTACTCCTTCAGCGAGTTAACAGATATGGTCTGTTCTTTTTGCTGGCTAAGTTCAATTTGTACGGCCCCTGAGGCTTCAATGGCATTGAAAGTGGCAACGTTTCTTGATTCGGAAATAAAATCAGGATTATCTTCAATAACATACGTACCGTTCCGGTTGAATGACAACAAATTGCTGTCTTTTAACTTTTTAACAGTATCGGTGCCTACGCTCAGGAACATGAATATGCCTGCCAGCCACAATACAACCGCTACCCAGATGGCTGTGTAAGATTTAGGCTGCTCTTTGGAGGTTGCCTTTATTCCCCAGCTGATGAGTGCAAATACCGGACAGCCAATTACGAGCAATAATCCAATGACCATCAGGATAATTTTTTCGGGAGTAACGCCACCCAGACCTGTGAAAAGTTCGGGGTAAATGTTCGTGATTGCATCGGGTTCGAATAGCAGCACGATTAATCCGAAAATAAGTGCAGCGGCCACAAATACACCTACAATAGCCAGCAGCGATCCAATAATGGCAAAAATTACTTTGAAAAAGGCTTTGAATATATCGAAAAACCGTTGTCCCACAGAAGTGGCCGATTCTTTGAATTCATTGCTTTCCAGGTAAGTTTTTGCATCGTTCATTTTATTCTTTATGGTTTCGATATTTACATCTTCACCCCGCATTTCGAGCTTCTGAGCTGTAGTTTCGGCTTTGGGCGCTATCAGCCACGCCAGCAGATACACGGGAATGAGGTAACCCGATGTAAGTATAAGCAGGATGATTAATATCACGCGCACCAGCGTAATATCCATATTGAAATAAGCAGCAAGTCCGGCTCCCACGCCTCCAAGGAGTTGATGTTCGGTATCCCGATAGAATTTTTTGGAACTTCCGGCCGGCTTTTTAGGCTCCGGTTGCGGATTTTCTTCATCCGCTTCTTCCTCCACAAACTGGCTGGGTTTTCCCATTATTTCAATTATTTCGCCAACGTCTTCAACGGTAATCACATTTTTGTTTTTCAGCATCTTTTCGCTGAAAAGTTCGGCAATGCGGGCCTCAATGTCATTCATAATATCGGTTTTTTCGGCTTCCGATTTGAAATGTACACCTACTTCGGCCAGGTAGGACTGTAATAATTCGTATGCATCATCGTCAATGTGAAATACCGTTTTATTCAGATTGATTGTTAATGTCTTTTTCATATCTTTAGTTGGTTGTAAATTAATTGAATACTTCCTTTATTTTTAATATTACCTCGTTGATTTCTTTCCACGAATTTTCGAGTTCCTGTAGAAAATCCTGACCTTTTTCGGTCATTTCATAGTATTTTCGCGGTGGTCCCTGGGTGGATTCTTCCCAGCGATAGTCGAGCAGCTCGCTGTTTTTTAGTCGGGTGAGAAGTGGATACAACGTCCCTTCCACCACTATCAGCTTCACTTCCTTCAGCTCGGAAATTATATCCGAGGCGTAAGCAGGTTTCTTTTTCAGAATAAGCAGTATGCAATATTCAAGATACCCTTTTCGCATTTGTGATTTTACATTTTCTGCATTCATAGTTTCTTGTTAAACAAAAATTTAAATTAGTCGTTAGATGTCTTTTACTGATTGTAAATCAGGTGTTTATTTCATCAGCTCCAGCAGTTTCATCCGGAACACATATTCATATTTGGCCTGTGTTTGTTCGGATATGGATTGTGCCAGATTGTTTTTCGCAATATTAACCTCGTACTGATTGGCTCTGCCGGATTCGAATTTCTGACTGGCAAATCGAAAGGCTTCTTCGTTGGCTCGCACTGATTTTTGGCTGGATTCCCAACGGTTTTTGGCAGCAATGGCATTGAAATAAGCTTGTTGAATGGATTTACGAAGATCAATTTTTGTTTTCTCTATTTCAATTTTTGAGTTTTCCACCTCCAGTTTGGCACTTTTTACCCGGTTTTTCACTTCAAAGCGATTGAAAACCGGTATTGAAAGTCGGAATCCCAATGCAGTACTCAGGTTGTTGGATATCTGATCGCCAAATGCTTCATTCACCGGTAACCGGCTCATATTATAGTATCCGGTTCCGATTTGTGCTCCAAAACCCAGCGAGGGCAGATAATCGGCTTTGGCAATGGCAATGTTTTTCTCACTGCTTTGAAGGCGGAATTCAGCAGCTTTCAATTCGGGACGCGACTGCACGGCGCTGTTGTAAACTTCCTCGGCCGATAGCAGGGCGAGTTCATTCTCCATCAGATTGACCGGCACAACAATGTCCAGGTCCTTAAAGTCCTCCAGATCCATTACCTGGGACAAATCCAGTTTAGACAGTTGAAGATTATTTTCGGCCTGAACGAGCGAAAATTCTTCCTTTGCTTCCTGAGCCTGCAGTTCGTAGATTTCACCTTCAGCCAGTTTCCCTGCCCGGATCAGTTCTTTTCGCTGAGTCATGTTCTTTCGGGTGAGGTCAAGCTGATTTGCAGCGTTTTGCAACAATTCCTTGTTCTGCAGCACCTGAAGAAAAACGGTTGATACATTGAGAATAATATCTTTTTCAACTTTTAACCAGTCGGCTCCTGATGCCAGCAAGTCCGCTTTCTTTGCTTCTATGTTATATTTCATTTTCAGCCCGTCGAACAAGGTCAGATCGGACGAAATTCCAAACGATGAGGTAGCCGAATTGGAACTGATATAGGTGTTGTCGGCACCGAGTGAACGCCCAAAGTTGAAATTCTGACCAGCAGACGCATTCAGGTTGGGGAGTAAATTTGCCTTTGCTTGTGCGTAAGCAATTTCCTTTGCCTTGTAGCTCAGTTGCTGCTGTTTAATATTTCGGTTGTGAGTCAATGCGGTATCGATGCATTGTTCCAGGGTCCAAAGCCTCTGAGCTGGAAGTTGTGAGGCCGCCAGCAGTAATCCCGTGATAATTAAATATTTTGTTTTCATTCTAAGTTAGGATTGTGGTTTATCTTTTTTCTTTTCAACAATCTCGGCACCACGTATTTTCTCTTTGATTTTCAGGCCTTCTTTTACTTCTATATTTACTCCGTCCGATAAGCCAATTTTCACCTGTTTTTTTGTGAATTCCTGGGGTTGTGGTTTTTTCAGCAGATATACAAAAGCAGTGTCGCCACTGAATTCGATGCAGCTCTCGGGTATGGTGAGCACATCTTTTGCTTCATTGAGCAAGATTTCGGCATTGGCACTGTATCCGGCACGAACAAACAGGTCGGATGGAACATTCACAGCAGCTTTCATCTCAAACATGATGGCTCCGTTTTCTTCGGTTCCTTTTGGGGAGATATATTCCAGTTTAGCAGGCAGTTTGTGATCCTGCAGTGCACCAATGGTAATGTTTATAGGCATTCCCACATGTACACGACCCACTTCGGTTTCGTCCAGTTTGCCGACAAAAAGCATATCGTTCATATTGGCAACGGTGGCTATGGTGGTTCCGTCGTTGAAATTATTGGACTGAATAACGGAATTACCCACTTTTACCGGAATATCCAGTATGGTGCCGGTCACGGTGGAACGCACCAAGGTATTGCTGTAGGCCGAAGTGTTGCTCGAAATACCGTCGCGTACGAGGCTGAGATTATTCTGAGCCGCTTTCAGTTCCTCCATATCGTTGTTGTAGAGAAGTCGGGTTTTTTCAAATTCTTCTTTCGAAATCACTTTTTTCTCATACAATTCCTTGTCGCGGTCATAATTGATTTTCGACTGATCAATAGCAATTTTTGCACGCGATACGCGCGATTCGGCCGAACTGAGGTTGACCATATCCGGTATCACCTTGATTTTGGCAATCACATCGCCGGCAGTTACATTGTCGCCTGCCTGTTTGTATACGGCCGAAATAATACCCGACATCTGTGGTTTGATCAGAATTTCGTTGCGGGGTTCCACTTTACCGGTAGCCACGGTTCTTTTTTCCACCGTACCTGTTTTTACCTGTTCAATCTGATAGTTGATAATTTTGGGTTGTGATTTTTGGTACAAATAATAAAATGTAGCCAGTACTCCGATACCTAACAGCGACCAAAGCGCTATTTTTAAAATTTTTTTCATATAAGAATTTGTTTGGAAAAATTATGTTGAATAAATTAATTTTCGTCTCTGATAGCCTCAATGGCTTTGATTTGCATGGCTCTACGAGCTGGCAGATAACCTGCAAAAAGTCCGATAATGACCAGAATAAATAAGGCGCCGATGGCAACTGTAAAACTGACTTGCGGATCTTTGAAAAAAGCATCGGTATTCTGCAGCATGATACCCACTACCCGCAATACGCCCACACCCAGCATTATACCGGCTATACCGGCTATGAGTGTGAGTACCACACTTTCGGTCATTATTTGGGTGATAATATTCCGGGGAGTTGCACCCAGTGCACGTTTAATGCCAATTTCCTTGGTTCGTTCGCGTACCGTAACAAGCATGATATTGCTGACGCCAATGCCACCGGCAGTGAGCGTACCCAGTCCTACCACCCATATGAGTATGCCAATCCCAATGCCCAGATACAGGAACGAAGTAAACATATCTTCCAGGTTCATCGACCACACGGCTGTTTCGTCCGTTGGAGCAATGTTATGAATTTTTTTCAGTTCCTCTTTCACCCTTTTTTCCACTACACTTACTTTAATGTTAGGATCGGCGGTGATGGCCAGAAAGTGAACCCGGTTGCCCTGATTGAAAGCCTGCTGCATGGTGGTAAATGGCAGAATTATCGTTTCTTCAGCATTTCCACCGATATTTACGTTGGTGGTTTTGCGGGTTACGCCTATTACCTGAAAATAGATGCCATTCAGTTGAATATTTTTGCCTACAGGATCTTCACCCTTATTGAAAAGTGTTTCGTAAACGCGCTCTCCGATAACACAGACTTTTCGTTTTCCTTCGGTATCAATGTCGTTGATAAACCGGCCGTAACTCAGTTTGTTGTTGTCTATCAGGTTGTAATTGGGATAAACTCCCTTGGAATTGAACGAACCCGATTTCTCGCCGCGGATTACGTTTTTGTCCTCACTGCGGCCTCCGAAAAGTACCGGCGAGATGTACTGAATTTCAGGGATATTATTTTCCATAATCGGTATATCTGCATTTTCAATAAACCAGCTTCTCCCTTTTTTAAATCCCTTGTAGGGCTCTGACGTCAGTTCGTTGCTTACAAAGCAGGAGTTGGTGGCAAACCCTTCGATGCCCGACATCATGCCGTTTTCGAGCGCCTGACCGGCTCCTACCATGGCTACAAGCATAAACATTCCCCAGAATACACCAAATGCGGTGAGTACACTTCTTGACTTATTGTGGGTGATGGTTTGCCAGATTTCCTGCCAGCGGTCCAAATCGAACAAACCTGCCGCCCAACCTCCCGAACGGGTTGTTTTGGCGCTTTGGTTATTCTCCATTGTATTCTTGTTATTTATATCCATTTTTTCAAATAAGTTCTTATGTTTTACTCTTAGAATTCCCCCTTGAGAGCCTGTCCCTGCCTGTCCCGATTCATCTCGGGAGACTTGTTACGGGAGGGATTTAGGGGGCTTCCCTATTCTTCTCTCATGGCTTCAATCGGTTTTATCCTGGTAGCCCGCCGCGCCGGCATATAACCGGCTATCACTCCGGCTACGATAA
>CALMZF010000350.1 GCA_937870645.1 uncultured Paludibacter sp.
GAGTTTTTCTCCGTCATCCCGATCATCCATACCCACCACATACTTATTTCCTGCCCACGAGGGAGCGCTGAGTTTGCCGAGCGATGTCACATTTTTGCCCGTAACCGAACAAACAAAAGTGCCTTTGCCGGCTGCTGTGTACACAATGTTTTTGTTGTCGGGTGAAATGGAAGCCCAGAGATAGCTTAGTTCCGCACCGTTGGGAGTAAGTTCAGTCCGGTTACCATTTTTGTAGAGCACCATTTTCCGGTTTTCGATGGTAATTACATACACATTGTCGGTACTTTTCAGCGATTTGGCTTTAACCATGTTGCGGCTTCTCACATATACCGGTCTGGAGTTGACCATTCGGGCGGTAATAGCATCGCGTGTAGGTGATACCAGCACTTTTCTTTCGCCGGTGCTAATGGTCTGGCTGATGAGTGAGTTGTGGCGGAGTTTGCGAATAAGTTCCGTTTTGGTGTAGAGCACCGTTGAGCAGTCTTCGCTGATTTGAACCTTGTAACCGGCACCGGGATCTTCATTGAGGGTTTTCAGTTTTTTGTCGGCCAGCGAATACTGATACAGTCCGCTGTAATTTCCCCTGGTCATCAGCATAAACTGATTGTCGGGGCTGATCCTGGGATAAAAATATCCTCCTGTGTCCGTTGTTTTGATTTTTTCGATGGAAAGTACGCTAACTTGCTGAGCTAAGGTAATTTGAGCAAGTAGAAGAAAGAAGAGTAGTAGTTTTTTCATGAATCAATATTTTAGTGGAAAATTATTAATCATCGAAACTTATAGCTCACAAATTTAAATATAATTATTCAGAAAATATCAAGAAATGGTGTAAAGTTTATAAAGTTCATCAAGTTCGTCAAGTTTTGAAGTTCATCAAGTTTCCCGAAACAAGTTCGGGACAAGTATCAGATTTATCAAGTTTCCCCGATGATGTTAAACTTTCCTGTTTGTCAGTGTGTTTTATGCTAAACTATGCTGGATGTTAAAAAGTAAGATTACTTAACTTATATGACATGAAAAGATTAAAAGTTGGGATTTTATTAGGTATTATTGCCGGTATTATTGACGTAATTCCAATGATTATGCAAAATCTAACGTGGGACGCTAATATCTCTGCATTTACTATGTGGATAGTTGTCGGATTTTTAATTGCGACAATTGATTTAAAAATCAATTCGATAATCAAAGGGATTTTAACTGCTTTTTTGGTTTTATTGCCAACTGCCATTTTGATAGGGTGGAAAGAACCTCATTCTTTGATACCAATTGTTTTAATGACGACAATACTGGGTGGATTACTGGGGTTTTCAATCAATAAAATCCTGGATAAAAAATGATTTCCTTTAAATATGATGAATAAAGCACAATCATATAACTAAAACTATGTGTTAATTGGGACTTCCGTGTGGACAAAAAAGTTCGAAATATGCAATAACTATTGTAATGCTCTATAGGAAAAAAGCCCGCAATTCCCAATTGCATATATTTCCGATGGACTATTTACTAATAAATATTGAAAGATGAAAGAGAATTTAATGCCATATAAAAATTCTATTTCCGGTAAACTGGTTTTTTTCCTGACCATTATTGTAGCCTACTATTGGTTTCTCGGACAGGTCACTGACGTATATCGTTTTGAGGTAGTTGGTGCTGTCTATGAGATTTTGTGGCTTCCGGTGCTGGTGATGTTGTTTGTACTGCCTGTAATTGCGCTGGTTTTACTGATTAAGGAAAAACGGAATATCTGGTCGCTCAATATCTATTCTTTACTTATAGGTGTGGTTACTGTTTTGTGTATGATTTTTGGAAAATAAAACAACGTACATTGTAGTGTGAAAGTAAAAAGCTAGTCTTGATGCAATTTAATATCATTAATGCAATTTTGTTAAATGCTTTGATCAACTTTTTTCAGCGAGGTATTTCTTATTCACTATAAATGCTCCACACCATGAAATTTCCCTGGTTCAAACGAATTGGGATATTATTTATTCCAAGGTCTATCATCGGTTGGATACTACTTGCAGCAGCAATAGTTTATGCCGTATCTGTTTTCATCGATATCGACAGCCGGTCGCATTCAGTGAGCGATACACTCATGAATTTTGTATTTAATCTGGTGATTATCTCGGTGGTATATTCGTTGATTGCTTATCTGACTAGCAGAAAATAAAGATTATAAGTGAAATTCACCCTACCCCCAATTTTTTCGGGTAGTTAACGTTTGGTAGTGCATAAAACTTAACCAGCCAACAACGGTTTATTTGAAAATTTAAACAGAAGAAACTTATCTATATTTTTCTTAGAAATTGAATTGTTTTCCACGACCATCATTATTCGTTCCTGTGAAATATTTAACACAAATAACACCAACAAAACCTTCTTTCAATTCTTTTGTTTATATTTGTGTTCTGTAATAAATCTAAAACAAAAGATATGAAACGAAATCTTTACCGGACGATTGTTGGTAGTGTATTCTTTGTTTTCTGTATCTTATTACCTGTTGCAGTTACTGCACAGTTTCATGTAGGGTTGCAATCGGGCCTTGTATTCTCCAAAGCGGGAATGATTACCAAAAGTAACGATTTTGGATATCTCAATTATGCTTATCCAACTCCAACGCTGAACTACATCATGACAAATGCCACCAATCTGCATGTGAGTTATACTCTTTCGCCCTCTTTCACGCTGGCTGTGGAGCCGGGTTATATGCAGAAATCCAACGAACAAAACGGTGGGTTAACCTACATTCAGCTGCCGGTGTTAGCCGAATACACGCTGATTGACCGCTTGCGGCTTACTGCCGGCCCGGAACTCAATTTTCTGTTGAATAATGACAGTGAAAAAAGCTACAAAGGATTGGATGTTGCCGTACAGCTGGGTGCATATTACGGAGTGTACAGCACCTTCGATCTGGGCTTCAAGTTCAGCCGCTCCACAGAACCGTTCCTGAAACATGACATTGTAAGTTCCGGCTCAGATATCAATTTTTATCACTATTACTTTCAGTTTTTCACGCGTTACAAATTTTAATTCAACAATAAAATAATTATAAACACCAAAATATGAAAACATTAGAACCAACCATTGTTTGGAACCATTTTTACGAAATTACCCAGATACCGCGTCCTTCTAAAAAAGAAGATAAAGTGAGAGCATACCTGGATGAATTCGGAAAAAAACATAACCTGACTACTGTGACCGACAAAGCCGGTAACGTGCTGATTACCAAACCGGCAACTCCGGGCTATGAAAACGAAAAAACGATTATTTTGCAGGCACACATGGATATGGTCTGTGAAAAAAACAGCGATGTGGAACACAATTTCGACACCGATCCTATTCAGGTGATTGTGGACAACGGATGGATAAAAGCCAAAGGAACCACTCTGGGTGCAGACAATGGAATAGGTATGGCGCTGATGCTGGCTGTACTCTCATCGGACAATCTGAAGCACCCTGCGCTGGAATGTCTTTTCACTACCGACGAAGAAACTGGCCTGACCGGCGCTTTTGCACTCGACAATAATTTGCTGAAAGGAGAAATACTTATCAACCTGGACTCCGAAGACGACGGTGAAATATTCGTAGGATGTGCCGGCGGAATAGACACCACCGCTACGCTGAAAGTTAAAACTAAAGACACACCCCGTCACTTTTTTGCTTTTTCGGTTACTGTCAAAGGGCTGATGGGCGGTCACTCGGGCGACGATATTGATAAACGACGCGGCAACGCCAACAAAATGCTCAACCGCATCCTGTGGAATATGCATAAAGACCTGGATTTACACCTGGTCAAAATTGACGGTGGCAACCTGCGTAATGCTATTCCCCGTGAGGCATCGGCGGTGGCTTGCGTCCCGTTCGTTCACAAGGAAAAAGTACGCGTTATATTCAACGAAGTGGCTGCCGAACTGGAGGATGAAAATGCCGCCATCGAAACAAATATGCGTATTGAACTTCATTCGGAAGAAATTCCCGATCGTGTGATGACCCGCCGGAGTACTTCCAAAATCCTGAATGCTCTCTATGCCTGTCCGCACGGCATCAAAGCCATGAGCCCCGATATGGCCGGACTGGTGGAAACATCCACCAACCTGGCTTCGGTGAAAATGCCTGACGACAAAAAACTGGTGATTACCACCAGTCAGCGCAGTTCGGTAGAATCGGCCAAGGACGATATTGCTCATCAGGTGGAGTCGGTGTTTAAACTTGCCGGTTGCAGCGTTACTCATGGCGATGGATATCCGGGATGGAAACCCAATCTGAACTCACAGATACTCAGCGTAGCAGAAAAAAGTTATGAAAAACTGTTCGCAGTCCAACCCAAAGTGAAAGCAATCCATGCCGGACTGGAATGCGGCTTATTCCTGAAAAAATATCCACACCTGGATATGATTTCCATCGGACCGACCATGCGTGGGGTGCATTCACCCGACGAGCGACTGGAAATTGAAACCGTGGGGCGTGTGTGGAGCTGGCTCACCGATATTCTGGCAACTAAATAATGTGATAAAGATAACCAGAGGGCGTCAGT
>CALMZF010000351.1 GCA_937870645.1 uncultured Paludibacter sp.
GGCGACCCTCAGTATGGAGTCGAAGTGGAGTTCAAGTCCTTTTTCCCCCCCTTTTTTTTCATCGGCATATATGCCGCCAATGGTGCGCGACGACGGGGGGAAAATTGGCTTCCCCCGCCGAAACATTTCCTTGGTGAGCAGTCCGCTTTTATTTTGTCCCTGCCTGAAAAGAGGGAATTTTTTGATGTCCTTCAGTTGGGCGTAGCTGATTTTTCCCTTATAGAAAGGATATTCACCTTTCCCTTGCTGGTAAGCTTTTGTGAGGTCGCGTTTGTACTCGGCTTTTGATTTGTCGCCGAAATAATCGGCCAGACAAAGGGCGAGTGAATCAACATTCTCCGTGAAAAGTTTTCCGTTTTTCTCATGCAAAGCGGGTACACGCAGGTCCATATACACATAATACGTGGGAATGGAGCTTGCCATGAGGCGGCCGTCGGCTGAATAGATATTGCCACGATTAGGCAGTACGATGATGTCGGTTCTTTTACTTTTTGATCCTAACGCCAGCCACTCTTTGCGCTCTACAGTCTGAATTACGACAATATTATATATGATAAGCAGAAGCAGCAATACGATAAATACGTATACTGCTGCAAATCTGCTGATTATATTTTTGCCGGGATCAGACATTGTAATGATTGCTTAATTAATTATATATTCTTCAACGACTGTGGTGTCGTTTTTTATTTTATTTGAGGCATCCTGTTGCTCTTTTTTGGCTTTCAGCACTTCCTCATCTTTTTCCGGATCGGGTTCTGTGATTATTGCCGGTGCGGTAGGACTTTCTTTCAGGTTCAATCCTTTTTCGTTGATATAATTCATTACATACGTACGGCGGCTTAGGGTGGTGAGCTGAGCGGAGATAGTGAGCGATTCGAATTTGATGTCCTTCAGTTGCTGTTTCAGTTTCACTTCTTTGGATATCTGAGTTTCGCAGTAGAACCGGTTGTCAATATATACGAAAATCAGAAATGCAATCAGGATAAAAAGTCCGTAATGTTTTTGAATGAATTTTTTTTTCAATATGCTGCCGTTCAGAATATCGCGCAGGGTACTCGATTTGATATCCGAGAAATCTTCGCTACCTTTAATGGTTTCTAATATTTTTTTGAACCAGCTCATATTCTAGTTTTTTCTGCAATTCTAAGTTTAGCGCTGCGGGCACGTGGATTGCGGGCTACTTCTTCGTCCGAAGCCACTATTACCTTTGTGTTTACGGGCTTCAGGGGTGCCAGTACATTCCCGTAAAAATCTTTTTCGAGTTCACCTTCAAAATTTCCGCTGCGGAAAAAATTCTTCACCAAACGGTCTTCCAGCGAATGATACGTGAGCACTACCAGTCTGCCACCCGGCTTGAGCACATTTACGCTTTGAGTCAGCAGTTCCTGTAGTACTATCATTTCTTTATTCACTTCAATGCGCAATGCCTGAAACACGCGTGCCATATCTTTTTTTTCTTTTTCTCTCGAAAAATGGGGTTTCAGAATATCCACAAATTCCTGAATAAGTGCAATGGGTTGCGACTGCCGGGCTTTGACGATGGTGGATGCTATTCTTCTGGAATTGTGCAATTCACCATACAGATAAAACACATTCGCCAGCTTTTCTTCTTCGTAGGTATTGATGATGCTTGCGGCTGTAACCGGTGATTTTGTGTTCATTCGCATATCAAGTGCCCCTTCGAACCGGAATGAAAATCCGCGGTCCGATTCGTCGAAATGATGGAATGAAACGCCCAGATCGGCGAGTATTCCATCGACTTGCTCCACGTTGTGGTATTTGAGAAAATTTGTCAAATATCGAAAATTGCTTCTTACGAAAATAAATCGCGGATCGTCGATGGCATTTTTCAGGGCATCTTCGTCCTGGTCAAATCCAATGAGTTTACCCTTGCTGCTGAGGTGCGAGAGAATTTCACGCGAATGTCCGCCACCTCCAAAAGTGACATCGACATACGTGCCGTCGGGGTTAATGTTCAGCCCGTCCATCGTTTGGCTCAATAATGCCGGTATGTGATAAGGTGTGTCTGACATTTATTCGGGTTGTTTGGTCATTTTTTCCTTTAGCCGGGCTGCAAAGTCAACCGGTGTAAGTTTTACGCTTTCAAATTTTGATTTTCCCCACACGGCAAAGCGGTCCATCATGCCTACAAAAAGAACTTCACTGTTCTCAATTCCAATAAGTTGCAGGTATTTTTTGGAGATCAGCACCCGACCCTGCGAGTCTATTTCCAGCCATTCGGCATCCGACACAAACTGCATAAGCAGCAACTGGTCATCTGCGTTCCATTCGTCCAGTTTTGATTTGAAATCATCCAGTTTTTTATTCCAGACAGACTCGGGATAAAGCACCAGGCAATCATTATCGGCATCCTTGCGCATCACCACCTTGCTGCGGTCGCCTTCGGGCAATAGTTTGCGGTAAGAGGACGGAATGAAGATTCTTCCCTTTACATCGGCCTTTGCGTCATATTTGCCTATAAATGTTGACATAACTGTTTGAATTATAATATCGAATGGTAAAAGTATATAATATTTTTCAAATTCCCCACATTTCCCCACAAAATATTTATCAACAAGTTATAAACCGATTTTACCCGATTTTTACAGAGTTATCAACATGTTTTCAGTTCGGTTTATATCATTTAAAAACAACTAAGAAGCATAATATCAATGTATTATTAATTTAATAACGAGAAATGGCGTGGAAGTGGGGAGAGCAGAATAACTTCAAGATAACCGTGACCAAATTTTTATTCATAATACAGTGTCAAAAGGTGATGCAATGGTAATTGATTTCGGGCGTATCGGCAGATAAAATTTCGGTAAGCAGGATTTTTTTATAATTTTGTGAAATAAAAGAATTTAATCAGAAGCAGCGGTATGGAAAACGGAAAAGTAATGCAACTGAATGTGGAACAAATTATTAAGGAGAAAGCTCCGGGCGCTAAGTTTCCAAAATTTGTGGTGAATTACCTAAAAAGAATAATTCATCAGGAAGAGTTAAATACATTTTTTGAGTCGGTTCCCGGTCAGAAAAATCTGGAATTTATTGAATCTGCTTTAACCGATCATTTGCAGGCCGGTGCCGATTTCGAGGGAATTGAACACTTGCCGCCGAAAGAGGGAAGGTATATTTTTGTGAGCAATCATCCGCTGGGAGGGCTCGACGGTGTCACACTGGGTTTAATGTTTGGCCGGAAATACGACGGTAAGGTGAAAATTTTTGCCAACGATATCCTGATGTTTCTTGAACCGTTGAAAGAGATGTTTTTGCCGGTAAATAAAGTGGGTGCCGGCTCCAATAGCAGAGACAATGCCAAAATAGTGGACGATTTTTTCAAATCGGATTATCATCTTATTACTTTTCCGGCCGGTACCTGCTCGCGAAAGATAGGAGGAAAAATTCAGGACCTGCCCTGGAAAAAATCATTTGTAACCAAGGCTGTGCAGTATCGGCGCGATGTGGTTCCTGTTTATTTTGAAGGCAGAAATTCCAATTTCTTTTACAACCTCTCCAAAATCAGAACCCTGCTGGGCTTGCCAAATATTGAAATGCTATATCTGGTGAATGAAATGTACAAGCAACGCGGAAACCGGTTTAAGGTCATAATCGGACAACCCATTCCCTATCAGACTTTCGACAATACCAAAACTCCCGTGGAGTGGGCGGCTGAGGTACGGGAAAAAGTCTATGCCCTGAAATGAGCATTGCAGAAATCCATCATTCGTACTGCTGCTGAGGTACTTACAAATCAAGCAGCCCGTCGGGTAAGCGGAGGCGGATTATTTTTTTTTCGTGGTCAATGTCGGTAATGTACTCTTCCACAGCAGGTATGAGTATTTCGTCGCCATCAGTTTCAATCACAAACAGAATATTTTCTGTGGACTGATCCACATCAGTAATGGTTCCAATTTTTCCGTGATTTTCTTCCACTACTTCAAATCCAACAAAATAACCCGCTTCTTCGTCGGTTTCATCCATCTCTTCGAGATATTCATTGGGCAGATACAGGGTAAGTCCTACATATTCGCGCGCCTGCTCGCCGGAGTCAATACCTTCGAACTTAATCAGACCGGTTTCACCGGATTTCATCCTCACCTCTTCAATGAAAAATGGCACGGCAATGCCTTCGGGATCCAGTATGAGGTAGGGGATTTCTATCTCATCCAGTAGTGTTGTGGTGGTACTGAAGGTCATTTCCCCGCTCAATCCGTGCGTTTTCAGTATTCGTCCGATGGGAAAAATTTCGTTTTTGGCTATCATATTCGTATATTTAAAATACATAAGCACCAAGTGTGCACGCTACCACGTCTTGTGTCTAACGGGGTTGGATGTGTACTTAGTGCTTGTGTACTAAATGAATTATTTTGCTGTCCAGAAGCATTTTTTTGGTGACACAATATCACCTGTTGCTTTCAGTTTGGTCATCGCTTTATCCACCTCTTTGCGGTCAAGTCCGGTGAGTTCCACTACTTTTCCGGCATTAACCGGCTGACCTGCCTGCTTGATAGCTTCTAATACTTTTTCTACAGTTTCCATAGTTTGAATGATTTTTGAGTGATTATTTTGAAAATATTACAGGTGCTGCCGTTCTGCTGTTTTATTGGTCAGAAATTATTTCTGATTTTCTCGGCAATTTGAGCCATTTCTTCGGGTGCAAGTTTCAACTTTGGATTGCCGATGTTCATGTCACCTTCCTTGTTGATGGGGATTAGGTGAATATGGGTATGAGGAACTTCAAGTCCCATTACAGCCACTCCGATGCGTTTGCAGTCCACCGATTTTTCGATGGCTTTTGCCACCTTACGGGCAAACAAAGTCAGGCCGGTGTACGTTTCATCGTCCAGATTGAACAAATAATCGTTTTCGGTTTTCCTGGGTACTACCAGTGTATGACCCTTGCTCATGGGATTAATGTCCAGAAAAGCGAAAAAGTTTTCGTCTTCGGCTACTTTATAACAAGGAATTTCGCCGGCTATGATTCTGCTGAAAATGGTCATAGTTTCTGTCTGATAAATTTTGTTTCCTGTTTCTAAAAAATTTATAATGTAATTTCCATTACTTCAAATTCCATAGCACCTGAAGGTACATTCACCGAGGCTTTTTCACCCACTTTTTTACCTAACAATCCTTTGGCAATGGGTGTGGTAACCGACAGTTTACCTTCCTTGAGATTAGCTTCGCTTTCCGAAACTATTAAATAGGTCATCACCTGACCCGATTTGACATTTTTAATTTTTACGCGGGTCAGTATCTGCACTTCGTGAGTCGAAATCTTTGTTTCATCAATCATGCGCGCCGATCCGAGAATGTCTTTGAGCTGTGCAATTTTCATCTCCAGCATTCCCTGCGCTTCTTTGGCTGCGTCATATTCTGCATTCTCCGACAAATCTCCTTTATCACGGGCTTCTGCTATAAGTTTGGATATAGCGGGGCGCTGAATGTTTTCCATTTCGTTAAGATCATCCACCAATTTTTTATAACCATCAGCGGTCATATAGGTCACTGCCATAATGTTTGTTGTTAAGTTTTAGTTTATTTGTAAACAAAAAAGAATTCCGACAAACAGTCGGAACTCTCAGTAGAAAATGTGATTATATATGCAAAGATACACGCTTTTTTCGAAATTCAATTTTTTTTTGAAAAAAAGTTTTTTTTGAAAAAAGGATCTAATTGTATTTCCGGTTGAAAATTTCGGAGTAAATAAATGCCGACCGGGCGCTCTCGGGATTATCCAGTGTAAAAGTGGTATTCATCTCTTGTTCAGCAATATCCGGCAATGAATAATCCGGTTTCGATTTGAAACTTTTCGTTACGGTTTTTTTTGCCCGCATTTTGCTGGTATCATCCACCGAGTCGTAAGTAAGAAACGTGCCGGTTTCGAATTCCCCTGGAATTATCTCACCCGACACGCCCTCATCCATTATGGTTCGTTCCGGCTTGAATTCCCGTTGAGTAGTTTGTGCCTTTACCACCGGTTTTTGGCTCCGGGTAGTGGTTTGTTGCTCAAACTCCTCCCACGATTTGGGGAGGTTGATCACCGGTTTTTTCTTTTCCTGAGTATTGCTTTCCTTTTTCTTTTTGCTGAAAATGCCACTCATGCCAGCCAGTACGAGCAAAATCAGATAAATATAGTCGCCTAAGTCTTCCATACAGATATATTATTGAATGCAATATTACAAAATAAAATGATTACTGACAACCATCAACACAAAAAAAACAATGGGTAACTTCACAGCCACCCATTGCTACATTTTAACCTAAACCTTAATTATGAAAAATTTATCTGTTTGTTTACTCTGCAAATGTAGTACGTTTTTTTTAATTACCAAATAAATTTCATTCTTTTTTTAAAATATTTTATTAGATAATGCTATTAAATGAACAAAAATGGAAGAAGTTGACCGTTAGTAACTGATAATCTTTAATTTGTATAATAATATTGGAGAAAAATACCGGCCGGCTAATACACATATGTGCAGCGAACTTACACTTCTGACAAAAAATAGTAACTTTGCACCCGGAAACTTTTTTGTCAATCACAGATACGCTGTGAGAGATTAGTATTAATTGCTTGAAGCAAATACATAAATATTAAGCTAATGAACGAAACAAATTCAGTCGCTTCGCCGGACTCTAAATCTGCGCTGAACGACAAAAAACTCTTTATCGAAACCTACGGATGTCAGATGAACTCAGCTGACAGCGAGGTGGTGGCATCCATCATGCAGATGGATGGATACGAGCTGACGGAAAATATTTCGGAAGCCGATGCCATTTTTGTAAATACCTGCTCTATTCGCGATAATGCCGAGCAGCGTGTCATTAACCGGCTGAAAAACTTTCAGTCGCTGAAAAGGAAAAAAAAAAATCTGGTGATTGGCGTCATCGGCTGTATGGCCGAGCGGGTCAAAGAAGATTTGATTGAAAATCACGGCGTAAATCTGGTAGTCGGCCCCGATGCCTACCTGGATATCCCCAACCTGATGGGACACGCCATGAATGGCGAAAAGGCTATCAATGTGGAACTCTCCAAAACTGAAACTTACGCCGATGTGATGCCTTCGCGCATCAGCAATCCCATTTCCGGATATATTTCCATCATGCGCGGATGCAACAATTTTTGCTCCTACTGCATTGTGCCCTACACGCGTGGCCGTGAGCGCAGCCGCGATGTGGAAAGTATTCTGAATGAACTCCGTGACCTGCAGGCAAAAAACTTCAAAGAAGTGACGCTGCTGGGGCAAAATGTTAATTCCTACTCTTTCGAAAAAGACGGGCAGAGAATTGAATTTCCCGATTTGCTCCGGATGGTAGCCGAAGCTGCACCCGAAATCCGCTTCCGGTTTACCACCTCACACCCCAAGGATATGAGCGACCGCACACTGGAAGTGATTGCAGCCCATCCCAACCTGTGCCGGTTTATACACCTGCCGGTGCAGAGCGGCAGCAACAAAATTCTGAAACTGATGAACCGCAAATACACCCGTGAATGGTATCTGGACCGCATTGCAGCTATCCGGCGCATTTTACCCGATGCCACTATCGGCACCGATGTGTTCAGCGGTTTCCACAGCGAAACGGATGAAGATCATCAGGAAACATTGTCATTGATGCGCGAGGTGGGTTTTGATATGGCCTTTATGTTCAAGTACTCCGAACGTCCCGGCACACACGCAGCGACCCACCTGCCCGACAATGTGCCCGAAGAGGTGAAGCTCCGGCGGCTCGACGAAATTATTAAGCTGCAAAATGAACTTTCTAACGCCAGCAACCAGCGTGATGTAGGAAAGGATTTTGAAGTCCTGGTCGAAGGTTTCTCAAAACGTTCCAAAGAGCAGCTTTTCGGTCGCACTTCGCAGAATAAAGTGGCGATTTTTCCGCGCGAAGGACGCCGAATCGGCGAAACTATACGCGTGAAAATAACAAGAGCCAGCTCGGCAACCCTTTTTGGTGAAGTGATAGATTAGATGTGAAAATTTTTAACCGATGACCCGTTTTTAAGAATTTGTAAAATACTCTGAAAAACAACGTTTAACCTGACGTTTCAAACTGTAAGGTTTGTCATTGAAAAAATACTGAATTTCAAAGAAAGCAGAACGTAAAGTTTTGCTTTTTTATTTGCTGAAAATTAACCATTTGGAACGACTTTTTTTTGAATATAATAAGGAAAAATTTCTTTAATAAGGAAAGTATTTTCTATATTTGTGCTTCACTTAATGTTTTATAAAAAGTAATTTTTACCTGTGAATTTAAACCAATTAATAAAATTTGTAAACGGATCAATTTTGTATGACAGTCTTCCGGGGCTGGAATTGAGCTATGCTTTTGCCTCGGATCTGATGAGCGATGCACTCCGCTGGTACAAAGAGAATATGATCCTTATTACCGGACTGGCCACCATTCAAACTATCCGGACTGCCGAACTGGCAGGAATATCCTGCATAGTGATAGCACGCGGCAAAAAGGTGACCGACGATATGATGGAGCTGGCTGTAGAGAGCCATATCAGCATAGTAACTTCGCCCATGTCAGTCTTCGAAATCTCAGGTAAATTATATCAAAACGGAATAAAACCGCTTTACTGATGCAAATGCAGTTCGACATACAAGGGGGCGATTTCAGTGCGGCCGGCGAGGCCAGCTCGGAAGTTAAAAAAGCGCTGAAGCAGCTGAATATTCAGCCGCAGACCTTGCGCCGAATTGCCGTGGCACTTTATGAAGCGGAAGTGAACGTAGTGGCGCACGCCTATCGGGGTACGATGACTGTAGATATTTCACCGGCTCGAATTTTGGTGCAACTGCAGGACGAAGGACCCGGCATTGACGATATTGGGAAAGCCATGGAAGAAGGGTTTTCCACCGCATCCGACAAAGTCCGCGAAATGGGCTTCGGAGCAGGCATGGGACTGCCGAATATTAAGAAAAATTCGGATGAAATGCACCTGACTTCCACTCCCGGCACGGGAACTACACTCGAGATAATAGTTAACTTTTAAATAGATTTTCCGAAAAATGGATAAACCGCACTACGTGCATGCAATACAAATTAATACAGATAAATGTATTGGTTGTTCACACTGCATGCGGGTCTGTTCTACACAAGCCATCCGCATTGTCGGTGGTCACGCCCGCATTATGCCCGAGCGTTGTGTGGATTGCGGCGAGTGTTACAGCGTGTGTCCCGTGGCGGCGGTTTATGTCAAATCCGACTCGCTCGAAACTCACCTGAAGCAGTATGTGTATAAAATTGCACTCGTGCCGTCGGTGTTTTTCGGACAGTTCCCAGCCAAATATTCCGTTTCACAAATCTCGGCGACCATCCGTCAGCTTGGTTTCAACGAGGTTTTTGAAGTGGAGCAGGCCGTTGATTTTGTTAAGGAAGAATACAAACTGAAAAGCGATGAGCCCGATAGTCCGAAGCCTGTAATCAGTTCTTTTTGCCCGTCGGTGGTGAGGCTTATTCAGGTTATGTTTCCATCGCTTACCGAAAATGTATTTCAGCTAAAAGCACCCCACGATATAGCCGCAATTTACCTTCGGGATATCAATTCAACCACCAATATTCCTCCCGAAGATATCGGCATATTCTACATTTCGCCCTGCGCATCCAAAATTGTGGCGGCCAAAGCGCCCGAAGGGGAAGACAAATCACCGACCGATGTGGTGGTGAACATGAAAGAATTTTACAATAAAGTGTATAAAAGGATAATCGAATTAAAAAGGATTGATGAGCTAAAACGCAGTTCTACCATGACTTCCGATTCTGTCAAGTGGTCACTGTCAGGTACCGAACGTGAATATTTCAAAGGCAGAAGCCTGGCCATAGACGGCGTGGAGAATGTGATCAAATTTTTAGAAAAGCTGGAATCCGGCCACATTACCGATATAGATTTTCTGGAACTGCGTGTGTGCGATCAGGGATGTGCAGGCGGCATTCTTTGCCCCGGAAACAGATTTCTCACCGTAGAAAGAATTGGCGAAAGGCAGAAAAGACTGCAGGAAAGGCTGATTGAAAATAAAGTGGTAAACAACCCGCTGATGAAGTACAAAGAACAGCTTCACCGGGTATCAAAAACCGAAGCTATATACCCCCGTGAGGGCTTGCTGCTGGATGCCGATGTGGAAATTGCACTTCGGAAAATGCAGAAAATCAAGACGTTGAAATCGTATCTTCCCGGTTTTGACTGCGGAGCTTGCGGCGCACCAACTTGTAAAAATCTGGCCGAAGATATTGTAAAAGGAGAGGCGAGTATGTCGCACTGCGTATTTGTGCAGCGTGTGATGGAAAAAAACTACAAACTGAGTCCAGAACAGGCGTTTCAGATGATTGAAAAAATCTGGGGCAAAAACAGACTCAATAAATATTCCGAAAATCATGGAGAAAAAGAACCTGAAAAAACTGATTGAAGAACTTGAATTCAAATGCGTAACTGGTGTAAATCTGCTCGATAAAGAGCCGAAATGGGCTTATGTGTCCGATTTGCTGAGCGATGTGATGGGAAAAGCCCAGCCGCAAATGATCTGGGTCACTTCGCAAATTCATAAAAACATTGTGGCAGTGGCTTCGCTCATCGATTTGAGTGCCATCGTGATCGTAAACGAGCGAAAACCCGATGAAAATATGCTGAAACTGGCCGAGGAAGAGGGAGTAGTTGTGCTTACATCCGACAAACCTGCATTTGAAACGGCGGGAATGCTGTATAGGGATTTAGCCCCCCAACCCCCAAAGGGGAAAAGGGGGGTTTTCAAAAGAACATAAAAAGTTTTGTTCCATAAAAATTCCGGAAATTTATTGATTTAGATTACAAAAAGTCCCCTTTAGAGCCTGTCCCGAAATTATTTCGGGAGGATTTAGGGGTGGAGATAGGGGGCAGCTTCAAGGCCGACCTTCACATTCATACATGCCTTTCGCCGTGTGGCGATTTGGAGATGAGCCCGCGAAACATCATTCAAACTGCGAAGGAAAAAGGGCTTGACATCATTGCCATTACAGACCACAACTCCACCAGAAATGTAAAAACCTGCATGGAGTTAGGGCATAAAAACAACCTGTTCGTCATCGGCGGATGCGAAATCAACACACAGGAAGAGGTGCACTGTCTGGCTTATTTCCGCGACTTACAGCTGCTTAATGAATTTCAGCAGTATCTGGACGAACATTTGCCCGATATAAAAAACGACGCCTCGCTGTTCGGACATCAGGTAGCGGTGGATGAATTTGACAATATTATATACGAGGAAGAAAAGCTGTTGATAGCGGCCCTGGATGTGGATCTGGAAACGGTAGCCGAAAAAGTCCTTTCGATGGGTGGAGTTTTTATTCCTGCGCACATCGATAAATCGAAAAACAGCATTTTCAGCCAGTTGGGATTTATGCCATTTGGTCTGAAATACAGTGCATTGGAAGTTTCATGGCGAACAAGTGTTCCGAAATTCATTGAGAAATATCCCAAACTGGGAAATGAAAAATTCATCCAAAGTTCGGATGCGCATTATTTGGAGGATATCGGTAAGGTGTACACCGAATTTATGATGGAAAAGTTGGATTGGGAAAATTTTGTAAAAGAATTTGCCCCCTAACCCTCCCCGATCGGGAATTTAAAAGGATTAAATTATTTTTTGAGAATGTGTTTGAATTTGAATGAATGAATGAATGATATGTATATCTCCGGTAATCAGATGAATAATAGAAATTTAGTGCAGATTTTTTCCCCCTTTAGGGGGCTGGGGGGCTTTTGCAATGGTTGATCTGGCAATGCATATGATGGATATAGCTCAAAATTCGATCCGCGCCGAAGCGAAGAATATTGAGATAAGTTTCATTGAAAACAATACAGAAAATACGTTGATTTTCGCTGTAAAAGACGACGGCACGGGAATGAGCCCCGAAACAGTCGCGAAATTGTCCGATCCGTTTTTTACCTCCCGCACTACCCGAAAAGTCGGGTTGGGTGTTCCTTTTCTGAAAATGACCTGCGAACAAACGGACGGAAAGCTCGAAATAAAATCCGAACCGGGCATTGGGACAGAAATCAGAGCTTCGTACAATACAAATCATCCCGATTGCATTCCGTTGGGAGATTTGGCCGGTTATATGATTTTATTATTGATAGGAAATCCGGGAATTAATTTCAAATTTCTCTATCAGCTCGACGATGAAAAATTTGAATTAAGTACGGCAGAATTAGCCGAAAATGGAATTGACGACCTGAGCAGTGCCGAAATGTCGTCAGCCGTGAAAGAATTTATGAATGAAAATCTGAAAGAACTGTTCGGGAAAAGGGAAAAGGAAAGTTTTTTATGCTGAGTTTAGTTGACAGGTTATTGGTTAAATTGCTGAAAAAAACACATACTATAACAAACATAATCTTTTTAATATCATGGAAAAAATTAAAACATTGGCAGATCTGAAGCGTAAGCAGGAGGCAGTCAAGTCGCAGGTTAACCTTCGGGACCGGGCCAGCCGTGCCGAAAATCTGGTTCAGGTCAAAGTGGCGATGGCCACCTGTGGAATTGCTTCCGGTGCAAAGGAAGTGATGGAATATTTTGTCGAAGAACTCGACAAACGAAACATCGAAGCCGTGATAACGCAGACCGGATGCATGGGCTATTGCTACGCAGAGCCTACTGTAGAGGTTAAATTGCACGATGCCGAACCAATCGTTTTTGGCTATGTGGACACAAAAAAAGCCAACGAAATCATCGAGCGGTACATCAAAACCGGTGAGCTGGTGGATGGAATTATTCCAAAAAATTACGAAACAATCAACTAACGCAGGAGGATTTCTACTATGGCAAAATACAAAATGCATATATTACTATGCGGTGGCACAGGTTGTCAATCGTCCGGCAGTTCGGTCATTCTAGATAATCTGCAAAAGGAGTTGCTCATGAAAGGACTGAGCGATGAGGTACAGGTAATCCGCACCGGATGTTTCGGTTTTTGCGAAAAAGGACCTATTGTCAATGTGCTGCCCGACAACACGTTCTACGTGGAAGTAAAGCCCGAAGATGCCCGGGAAATTATTGACGAACATGTCATCAAGGGACGGCAGGTAAAACGGCTGCTCTACGTAGATCCTGAAAATAAACAACACGTTCCCGACTCCAAACACATGGGATTTTATAAAAAACAGCTGCGCATTGCGTTGCGCAACTGCGGATTTATTGACCCTGAAAATATCGACGAATCCATAGCTCACGATGCCTATATGGCTTTGGGAAAAGTACTGACGGAAATGTCGCCGACCGAAGCCATTGACATAATAAAAAAATCGGGTTTGCGCGGACGTGGAGGCGGCGGTTTCCCTACCGGATTGAAATGGGAAATTACCAGCCAGAGCGTTTCGGATAAAAAATACGTGGTTTGTAACGTTGATGAAGGTGACCCGGGAGCTTTCATGGATCGCTCGATCCTCGAAGGCGATCCGCACTCGGTGCTCGAAGCCATGGCCATCTGCGGTTACTGCATTGGAGCCGACGAAGGATTGATATATATTCGTGCCGAATATCCGCTGGCCATCAAACGGCTCAAAATTGCCATCAAACAAGCCGAAGAATACGGATTGCTTGGGGAGAATATTCTGGATACAGGATTTAATTTTAAAATCAAACTCCGCTACGGAGCTGGAGCATTTGTTTGTGGCGAGGAAACTGCGCTTATCCATTCCATGGAAGGCAAGCGCGGCGAACCTGCCAACAAACCGCCATTCCCATCGGTAAAAGGATACCTGGATAAACCTACCAACGTAAACAATGTAGAAACTTTTGCAAATATTCCCGTCATTATCAACAAGGGAGCGGAATGGTTCAGTGCTATCGGTACCGAAAAGTCAAAAGGAACAAAAGTATTTGCACTGGCTGGTAAGATTAACAATGTTGGTCTTATTGAAGTGCCTATGGGAATTACATTGCGTGAAATTATATACGAAATAGGCGGCGGCATTAAAGGCGGCAAAAAATTCAAAGCCGTGCAAACCGGAGGCCCTTCCGGTGGCTGCCTGACCGAAAAACACCTCGATACTCCCATCGATTACGACAACCTCATTCAGGCAGGCTCCATGATGGGTTCGGGAGGAATGATCGTGATGGACGAAGACGATTGTATGGTATCGGTTGCTAAGTTTTATCTTGATTTTATTGTGGAGGAAAGTTGTGGAAAATGTGCTCCCTGCCGCATTGGCAATAAGCGTTTGTCCGAAATTCTAGAAAAAATCTGCGAAGGAAATGGCACACAGGAAGACCTCGAACGACTGAAGAACCTGAGTAATGTGATAAAAGACACCTCACTTTGCGGACTTGGACAAACCTCACCCAATCCGGTGCTTTCAACCATGACCAATTTCTGGGAAGAGTACAAGGAACACGTACACGATAAAAAATGCCGTTCGGGTCATTGTAAAAATCTGCTGTATTACGTAATCGACCCCGAAGCCTGTATCGGATGTATGCTTTGTGTAAGAAACTGCCCTGTATTTGCCATTACAGGAGAAAGAAAACAATCGCACTTTATTCATCAGGATAAGTGTATTAAATGCGGAGCATGTATGGAAAAATGTAAGTTTGACGCCATTCATCTAACACCTGATTATGTAATGGCATGACAGTAACAAGCCGATAACCAATAAAGCGTGATACAGTTTAAGTGATTTATTAATGGGTAAAAGAGAGTGTGCATTCGATGTTTGATGCCTGAAATCTTTTATACAAAATCAAAAAAAAGAAAATGGGAAAAATACAATTAACAATAGATAATAAAATAGTAGAAGTTGAGCAGGGTACCACTATACTGAAAGCTGCCCGTCAGGCGGGCATTGAGATACCCACGCTCTGCCACATGGAACTTCACAATATGAATATTGAAAACAAACCGGGCGGATGTCGCATCTGTGTGGTGGAAGTGGAAGGACGCCGCAATCTGGCGCCGTCATGCATTACCGAAGCCTCTCCCGGAATGGTAATCAAAACACGCAATATCCGGGTGCTGAATGCCCGGAAAACGGTGCTCAAACTCATTGCATCCGATCATCCGTTCGACTGCCTGGTGTGTGCCAAGTCCGGCGACTGCGAACTTCAAAGCCTGGCAATCCAGTTTGGTATTCGCGATATACCGTATCAGGGCGAGAAATCAACCTACCGGAAAGACTTGTCTCCCTCCATCATTCGTGATGTGGACAAGTGCGTGATGTGTCGCCGGTGCGAAATGATGTGCAACGAAGTGCAAACCGTTGGTGCTCTTTCGGCAGTCAACCGCGGATTTATGTCGGTGGTGGCACCCGCTTTCGAAATGGATCTGGAAAAATCCCCCTGCACCTATTGCGGACAGTGCGTTTCGGTGTGTCCTACCGGAGCGTTGACCGAAGTGGACAATACAAGTCAGGTGCTGCGAACGCTGAGCGACCCCACCAAAACCGTGATTGTGCAGACCGCACCTTCCGTTCGGGCAGCGCTGGGCGAAGAATTCGGACTGGAACCCGGTACGCTTGTCACCGGAAAAATGGTAGCTGCGCTGAAAGAGCTGGGATTTAAATATGTGTTCGATACCGATTTTGCTGCCGACCTTACCATTATTGAAGAAGGCACTGAACTTTTGTCACGATTGAAAGGTCATCTTAACGGCGATAAAAATGTGAAATTGCCGATTTTGACTTCCTGCTGCCCGGGTTGGGTTAATTTCTTCGAACACAACTTCCCCGATTTGCTCGATGTGCCTTCTACGGCCAAATCGCCCCAGCAAATGTTTGGAGCCATAGCTAAAACTTATTTTGCTGATAAAATCGGGGTCAACCGGAAAGATTTGGTTGTGGTTTCCATCATGCCTTGTCTGGCTAAAAAATACGAATGTCAGCGAGACGAATTCAAAGTGGATGGAAATCCCGATGTCGATTTCTCAATTTCGACCCGTGAACTGGCTCACTTCATCAAGCAAGCCAACATTGACTTCCTGAATTTGCCCGACGAAGAATTTGATGCTCCGCTCGGAGAGTCCACCGGTGCAGGTGTCATTTTCGGCAATACGGGTGGTGTAATTGAGGCTGCCTGCCGCACGGCTTACGAACTGTTTACAGGCAAGTCGCTTGAAAAAGTGGAATTTCACCAGCTTCGCGGCATCGACGGCATTCGTTCGGCTACCATCGATTTCGACGGATTGCCTGTGAATATAGGTATTGCTCATGGACTGGGCAATGCTCGTAAACTCCTGAATGAAGTGCGCGCCGGACGCTCCAAATACCACGCCATCGAGATTATGGCATGCCCCGGAGGATGTATTGGCGGAGGCGGACAGCCCTTCCACCACGGTCACAGCGAAATTTTGAAAGCAAGAGCCGGAGCTATTTATTCCGAAGACGAACGGAAAACCCTGCGGAAATCACACGAAAATCCGTATATCATCAAACTCTATAAGGACTTTCTGGGTGAACCCGGTGGACACAAAGCCCATTCGCTGCTTCATACGCACTATTATGACAAGAGCGTGGAAGTTACCATTGAGCACTAAACCCACTTTTTCCCTGAAGGGGGAATTTGTGTGAGCAGATTATTATTTTGAGAATAACAATGGAAAAAAAATATCAAATTAAGTCCGAATAAATTTAACAAAAGCTCTGTAACTCCCCTTTTGGGGGTGGGGCTATAAAATCAAAGATTATGACAGTGATAACTTTGCCCGAAGATAAAATTGAAGTCAGGATAAAATTGTCGGAAGATAAAATTGAGAAAATCAACGAAATCTGTGACAGTTTTGATAACGATCCCGGTGAACTGATTAACGTGCTTCACGAAACACAAATGACTTATGGCTATCTGCCTGCCGAAGTGCAGGAGGTGATAGCTCACAAATTGAATATTTCCGTTGCACAAGTGTATGGTGTGGTCACTTTTTATTCGTTTTTTACGATGGTGCCGAAAGGCGAACATCCCATATCTATCTGTATGGGAACTGCCTGCTACGTGCGTGGTGCCGAGAAAATACTCGAAGAATTCAAAAATGAACTGAATATAAAAGTGGGTGAAACGACCGCCGATGGAAAATTTTCCCTCAATTGTCTGCGGTGTGTGGGTGCCTGTGGGCTGGCTCCGGTGGCTATGATAGGCGATAAAGTGTACGGACGTATAGCTCCCGATGGCGTGAAAGCCATTTTAAGCGAATTTGAATAAAATCAAAATTGAAAATTGAAAATGGGTGAGTGTAAAAATGCTCACCCCGTTTTGATTTTAGTACTTTTGTTTTACCCCAATCCTAACTGCTTGAAAAGCCTGAAATTTACTCTCTGAAAGTCTCCCTTTGGGGGACCTGCTTGCCGCAGGCAAGTTTAGGGGGCCTTTTTCCCAAAATGCTTCGAATTTCCCTGCACGCCATAGCCTATTTGATGACCGATGGCTTCGAGTGATTTTTCCAGGTTTTTCAAATCATCCGCTTCGCTTTGACCGGAAACGGGCTTGTTTTCGTACAGAAAATAATCATCGCGGTATTTTCGGGGTGTGATGTTGGGCATCAGCACATTGGCTCCTATCTGAATGGCCTGTTCGCGCCCGTTTTTTTCGATGGTTTGAAGTGCGGTAGTTGCGGCTATGTTGATATCAGGCATTAAAATCCGAAGGATAGCAACCATTTTCAAGGAAAGATTAAATCGTTCTTTCAAGGGTATTAAACTGTCTTTAAAAGCATAAAGTGGCGTTTCATGATGTTCGATGTATGGTCCCATGCCGCACATGTCGATGTCGAATTGCTTCATAAAGAGCAAATCATCAGCCAGATTTTCCACAGTCTGAAACGGCAAACCAATCATCACACCGGTTCCAACCTGATAGCCGGTTTTTTTCAGCATTCCCAATGCTTCCAGCCGTCGTTCAAATCGGTGGATATGATCGTTCGGGTGAAGTTTACTGTAAAGTTCGCGATTGGAAGTCTCGATACGCAGTAAATAGCGATGAGCGCCACTCTCAAACCATTGCCGGTATGTTTCTTCCGTTTGCTCCCCGCATGAAAGTGTCACACCCAGTTCTCCGTTGGTTAATTTTCCGGTATTCTGTAAAATTCGGGTAATTTTTTCGGTGAATGCCTTGCTTTGAATTTCTCCGGATTGTATGGCTACTGAACCGTAGCCATTTTCCCGGGCGTATTTTATCGCTTCCATCACTTCATCATCGCTGATGGAATAACGGTGCACATTGGAATTCGATTTCCGGATGCCGCAATAGTAACAGTCCTTTTCGCAAATGTTGGAAAGCTCAATCAAACCACGCAGATAAACCGTATTCCCGACATTTTCCTGCTTAATTTTTCCGGAGAAATCAAACAACATTTTTTCATCATCACCTCTTGACTGCAAAAGTTGAACAAGGTCGGAGGCCCCCCAGCCCCCTAAAGGGGGAGCTAATAAGCGTTGAACAAGATTATCCGTAAGTTTCGAATTTTTCATGATATGATATTCTTGCATTTTTCCAGATTAGTTTACGCACCAAAATTCCCCCTTTAGGGGGTTAGGGGGCCGGAAAACATTTTCGTCGCCCTTTCAAAAATCCCGTTCACATACGCCAGCGTCATGCCATAGTTAGTTACAGGAATTCCTG
>CALMZF010000352.1 GCA_937870645.1 uncultured Paludibacter sp.
TTTGGTAAGCCCGGCACACTTTCCATCATCGAAAGATAGATACGGCGATCGGAAATGTTGCCCAGTTCGGCAGCTGCCAGTCCGGCATAATCAATCGGCAAAGCAATGGGCTGACCGTGAAAATGACCGCCGCTGATGGTTTTATCTTCTGAAAAGATGATTGGGTTGTCGGTAACAGAATTGATTTCGGTGAGAATAGTTTCTTTCAGGTGAAGCCACGCATTGCGCGAAGCTCCGTGAACCTGTGGAATACAGCGAAGTGAATACGGATCCTGTACACGGCTGCATTTTTTGTGCGATTTTACTATCTCGGAGTGCGAGAGTAACATCCGCATCCGCGATGCTACATATATTCCTCCCGAATGTGGACGAAGCTGATGTAATTCTTCGTCAAAAGGCTTTATCGATCCCATCATCGCTTCCAGGTTCATGGCAGCGATGATATCAGCGTGATCCAGACAGTTTTGAAGTTTTTCGAGCAACAAAATGGCGTGAGCCGCCATAAACTGTGTACCATTAATCAATGCCAGACCTTCTTTTGGTCCCAAATCCACCGGTTTCATATCCAGCTTATTCAACACAACGTCCATAGGCACTTGTTCATTATTATACCACACTTTTCCCATCCCTATTAAAGGAAGAAATAAATGTGAAAGTGGTGCCAGATCTCCCGATGCGCCGACAGAGCCTTGCTCCGGAACAAGAGGAATGACATCATTTTCAATATGCCACAATATTCGCTCCACTGTTTCAACAGCTATACCGGAATAACCTTTGCACAATGCATGAAGTTTCAGTATCAGCATCAGTTTGGCAATTTCCTTATCGATAAAATTGCCAACTCCCACACTGTGGCTCATTAGCAGGTTGTATTGCAGCTTTTTGGTGTCTTCCTTGCTTATCAGCGATGTACAAAGCGGACCGAAACCAGTGTTGATGCCGTACACCACTTTTTTCTTATGGACAATTTTGAGTACCACATCACGATTGGCCTGTACACGGGAGATGGTTTCAGGAGTGAGAAAGCCTTTAATATCGTTGCGGGCAAGCTTCAACGCTGTGCCAATGGTAAGAAAATTTTCGCCGTAGCGAAATCCGTTGTGTTTATTGTTGTTTTTCATTCTGTATCAGCTATTTAATTAAAGGCAGTATTAACAAATAAGAATATTCATTCAATATAAATGCAAATATAATTAAATTACTTTTGGCTTAAAATTTAAAACACAAAAAAAAGACACATTTAATGGATGTGCCTTTTTATTGTTTGTATTTTAAGTAAAAAATATCAGAAAATTGTTTATTTTATTTCTCCGGTAGAAAGTAAACTTTCCCTTCGGATAAGATAAATAATTGGCGTAACCGGTATTACGAAAAACATCGAAAGAACCCAGAATTGTTTGTTGTGAATTTTATTTTTCAGCATATCAAAAAAGACAATAATCCAACCGAAGCTAAATATAGCAATTCCAGTTTGATACAGAAAAGTTGAGAAATCATTTACAGCTCCTGTAATGCACAAAATAATTCCAGTAATCAATAAAATGTACACTAAAATCAGGATTGGTTTTTTCATAATAAATAATTTAAATGAATTAAATATGACATGTCTTTTTGTGCAGATGAATATATTCGCAGATTTGGCGGAAAATATCTTCGTCGGTTCCACCAACTATAAATTTTGCCTGATTGTAAAACGGTTCGCGGATGTGGAGATTTTTGGTGATAAAAGGAAGTAAATCATTTAGGGGGACACTTCCCAGGATGGGACGACTGTGAATTTGAGTTGTTTTAAGCCTCGCGGTGAGTTCTTCGGGTGTAAAACGGATATAGATGGTTTCGCCACTGCGGTTCATTAGCGCCATGTTATCGAAATGACAGGGCATCCCGCCACCGGTGGAAATGATCATATCCTCCAGTTCCGATACTTCATGCAGGCATTCCCGCTCCAGCTCACGGAATTTTTCTTCTCCCATTGCAGCAAAGATCTCCGGGATGGTTTTTTGTTGCTGATTTTCGATGTAACTGTCTGTATCAACAAAGTTCAAACCTGTCTGCTCAGCCACCAGTCGTCCGATGGTGGTTTTGCCCGAACCCATATACCCGATAAGGAAAATTCGCATGGTATTTTACATGTTAAAAATGAATACAAAAATACGGCTTTTTCTGCAATTTTCTGTTCAGGACTGCCTGAGTTTTCTTTAAAATCAGAAATAGGAATTTTAGACAAATAAAATAATGACAATATGATACAATAATATCAAAAACATGTATCTTTGTAGGTGAATTACTTATCAAAAATCCAATGAACCAAAAAAAATCTGTCTTATTGATATTCACCGGTGGAACCATCAGCATGACTGCTGATCCGGATACGGGAGCACTACGTCCCGCCGATTTCGAAGTGATGATGAAATTGCTGCCTGAATTGGGTGAACTGGGTATCGATATTCACGGCATTCCGCTGCTACCGCTGGTCGATTCATCGGACATCGGACCGGATACCTGGGAGCGTATTGCCCTCGTAATTCAGGACAATTACAATCTGTTCGACGGATTTGTGGTGCTTCATGGCACAGATACCATGTCTTATTCGGCTTCGGCACTGAGTTTTATGCTCGATGGCCTTACCAAACCCGTGATTTTTACCGGTTCCCAGCTGCCCATCGGTGTGCTCCGTACCGATGCCAAGGAAAATCTGATTACGGCAGTGGAAATTGCCGCTGCCCATTCCAACGGCGATGCCATGGTGCCTGAAGTGTGTCTGTTTTTCGAGGATAAACTCTTCCGGGCCAATCGGACTACCAAACAGAATTCCGAGCATTTCAATGCCTTTGCTTCATTCAATTACCCCATTCTGGCCGAAGCGGGTGTTCATATCAAATATTTCCCCAATTATATCCGGAAAGCCATTAACAGTACCAGGCTCAAGGTGAGAACCAAAACCGACCGCAACGTGGCTATTCTGAAAATCTATCCGGGCATTACAGAGCAGACTGTGCAGGGTGTTCTGAACATTCCCGAACTGAAAGCGGTAGTGCTCGAAACATTCGGAGCAGGGAATGCGCCCCGTTTCGACTGGTTTTACCGCGCACTGAAAAGTGCTGCCGAACGGGGAATTATCATTGTAAACAAGTCGCAGTGCAGCACCGGTATGGTGGAAATGGGATTGTACGAAACCAGTCTGAACCTCATAAATGCGGGTGTGATAAGCGGATATGACAGTACAACCGAAGCGTTGATTACAAAACTGATGTACCTGCTGGGCGAAAATGACGATGTGGAAACTGTGAAAAGACTGATGGTAACGAATTTGTGCGGGGAGATAACAACCCACCCTAGCCCCTAAAGGGGAACAAGACACATTCCCGGAAAAATTCAATTACACCTTCGGTGCTCAAAGCTTTTTTTCTTTCTTATTCCCCTTTAGGGGTTAGGGGTTTCTCTCCCCCTTCGGGGGAGTTGGAGGGGGCTTTTACCAAACCACTATTTCATCCAAAAAGACCCATCCGCCTTTAATGTCATTTGGTAGTCCCTGATAACGAATAAATTGTCCTTTCGCGTTACCTTTCCAGCTGAAATCATGAAAAATGGTTCCGGCTGTTTTCACCTCATACGAATTGGCTATATGTGCAATTTCAGTAAAGGTTTTGTTGTCATCGGATATGGAAATAACCACTTCAGTGGGGAAATAAATCCATGTGCCTGCATTCTGCATGAAGCGGGCGCTGATTTTCCTTACCGGCACCACACGCTGCATATCGATGGTCACGTCCATACCATTCGTCATAAATCCCTGCCAGCGTCCGTCCCAGTGGGTCAGGCCGCCTGTGCGTCCGTCTGTGAGTGAAGCAAGTCCGGCAGCGGGGTAGTAGGAGTTGATGGGGATGTTGTAAATGACTTTATTGCCGATGGCCCGGTGGTAATCAAATCGTTTAGCGACCGGCTTACCCACGACTTCTCCTCGATCGAAAACCTGTGCTGTAATCAGGGCTGAGTCGGTCACAATAATCGGTTCTGAATAAAAAGCTGAAGCCGGACCGGGTAGGGTACCATCCAGTGTGTAACGGATTTCTTTCCCGTATTTTTCAGTTGAAAGTGTGACGAGTATACATTTTCTTATACTATCCACATCCTGCACAAAAGTCACTTCCCCGGAAAGGGTAAACGGATGATATCCCTTGCTTTGCAGGAAAGGTATGGCATCATTCACCCGTCGGTTGAAATCATTCCACGATTTATTTTCGGGCATAGTCCAGGCTACTTCGGCAAGCGCGAGCAGACGCGGGTAAAGTTGGTATTCAGCCCGTTCGGGTGTGGAGATGTATTCAGTCCAGAGATTGGCCTGAACGCCCGTGATGTGTTTTGCTTCCGTGGGAGTGAGGCCGGCAGGTACAGGATTATAACTGTAGACTTTTTCCAACGGGAGGTATCCGCCGATTGCTTCTGCCTGATTAACCGGTTCGTTCTGATAGAAGTCGAAGTAGCAGAAGGCGCCAGGCGTCATGATGGCATTATGACCTGTCCGTGCAGCTTCAATGGCGCCGTTTTCGCCCCGCCACGACATGACTGTGGCATTTGGAGCCAGTCCGCCCTCCAGAATTTCATCCCAGCCAATGATTTTACGACCGTGTTTGGTAACGAATTTTTCAATCCGGCGAATGAGATAGCTTTGAAGTTCATCGACATTTTTAAGTCCCTTGTCTTTCAGCCTTTTTTGGCAGTAAGGACAGGTTTTCCAGGGCTCTTTATTGGCTTCGTCGCCACCAATGTGGATGTATTCAGATGGAAAAACGTCCATTACCTCCGTTAATACATTTTCGAGGAAAGTAAATGTAGCTTCTTTTCCCGGGCAGAATTCGCTGTTTTTGTAAGGAATACCCGAGCATGAAAGTTGCGGATAGACAGCCAGCACCTCCTCCGAATGTCCGGGCATTTCTATTTCGGGGATAACGGTAATATGTCTTTCAGCTGCATACCGGACTATTTCGCGGGCTTCGTCCTGTGTGTAAAAACCACCGTAAGCACCGGAATCTGTACGGTTGACATACTGTCGGTTTGTTGCCCACCAGTCTTTCCATGTTTTATGCGTGCGCCAGGCTGCCACTTCGGTGAGGAGTGGGTATTTTTTTATTTGCAGACGCCAGCCCGGACCATCGGTTAGATGCCAGTGAAACCGGTTCAGCTTATAATAAGCCATCATGTCCAACTGTTTTTTGATAAAATCCATCGGGAAAAAGTGGCGGGAGACATCGAGATGCATTCCCCGGTAGGGAAAACGCGGACAGTCTGTAATGTTTAATGACGGAATTTGTTTATTTGCTCCGTATTCGCTGACAAGTTGCAATAAAGTCTGAATACCGTAAAACAGCCCGTTTTCTTTTGCCGCAGTAATGGTAATTTTTGAGGGCTCTATTTTCAGTAAATAGGCTTCCGGATTGGTGAGCAGCGAATTTTTCCGGTCAATGCAGAGTTCTATCACAGCTTCCTGTTCATTACTGATTTTGAAACCAGCACTTTTCAGGTAATCCTCAAAGCGACGGGTTGAAGCATTCGAAATTCCTTCCGATTTTATTTTTACCGGTTTTGTAAGATCAAAAAAACCACTCAACAATTCAATGCGATTGGGTTTTGGAATAACAGGTAAACCGGCGGGGAAGGTCGGCTGAAAAGTTGCCAGACCAAGAAAAATCAAAAACAGTTGCAAAGAATATTTCATAGTTTGTATCCTTATTTATCCCGGAAGCGATATTGTATGTTTTTAGGTAAGCGAATTCCAGCCCTGTGCTTTCAGACCGATTTCTTCTCCCTCACGTCCTACCAGGTTAAGCCCCAGTTCGGGCGTTGTGATGTGCCCGATGATTGCAACACCTTCGATAGGTATGATCTTTTCGTAATCATCCAGCGAAACGGTAAACAGCAATTCATAATCTTCACCTCCGTTGAGGGCGGCAGTTACCAGGTTCATATTCAACTCTTCAGCCATCACAGCTGCTTCGTAATGTATCGGAATTTTATCTTCATAGATACGACATCCGGTGTTGCTCTGGCTGCAAATATGAATTAACTCGGAGGATAATCCGTCCGAAATATCCATCATGGCTGAAGGTACAATTCTTTTTTTACGCAGTGCATCGATAATGTCTTTCCGGGCTTCCGGTTTCAGCTGGCGTTGGAGGATGTATTTTTTTTCTTCGAAATCCGGTTGAATATTTTCCGAATGACCTGAAAAAACCGTTTTTTCCCGTTCCAATAGTTGTAAGCCCATGTATGCAGAACCCAAATCACCGGTTACACAAATCAGATCATTTGCTTTTGCACCGTTACGGTACACAATTTTGCCTTCTTCGCCCTCACCGATGCAGGTGATGCTTATAGTCAGGCCGGTAAGCGAAGCAGAAGTGTCGCCACCCACCAGATCAACGCCGTATTTTTCGCAGGCAAGATAAATTCCCGCATATATTTCTTCCATATCTTCCACCGAAAAACGTTTCGAAACGCCCAGCGAAACGGTGATTTGTTTCGGCTGTCCGTTCATGGCATATATGTCGGAGAAATTGACAACAGCAGCTTTGTAACCCAGGTGTTTCAGCGGCGTGTAGGTCAGATCAAAATGAATGCCTTCCAACAATAAATCGGTAGTGACCAGTACGCGTTTGTCCTTATAATCAAGCACAGCAGCGTCATCTCCAACACCTTTGAGAGATGAAGAATTTTGTAATTTTATTTTTTCGGTAAGGTGTTTGATTAATCCAAATTCACCGTATTTTGATATTTCAGTCATAAGCCCCTCCAACCTCCCCCATGAGGAGGCTTTTTTAGTTTAGCGTTAATGTATTATTGCAGTTATTGATATCGTTTTATTTATGTGAGTTCGTCTTGACTTTTTTTATAATACCATAATATCGCACCTACGGAGCTTCCAAACGATCTGATAATCTTTTTTCTACCATAATATCGCACCTCTGGTGCTGAAATGAAGCCTCGTAGAGGCGATAGTATGGTAGAGTATTATTTGCGTTGCTAATTAAAGCCTCGTAGAGGCGGCATTATAAAAGTCAAGACGATTTCAGTATAAAATTTTCCACTCGCCTGATTTTCTCGAACCTTCGCGGTTAATGATTTTCTTTTTTTTCATTGAAGAAATTAAGCGTTCCACTTGCCGACTTGTAGTATTGAGATGTTGAGCAATTTCTAATGCCGTGATTTTAGGATTATTCTGAATAAGTTGCACTATCTCGTTTTCATTTATTCCGACATTTGTACCGACATTTATTCCGACATGCTGAGTCTCTTGTAACTCTTCAAAACTATAAACTTCTGAAAATTAAGAAACAAACCGCCCCATGCCCCTCCCGATAAATCGGGATAAATGCCGGGGATGTGTAATTACTTTCGTCTCATTATTTAATTAACGTGAGTTCGATATAAAAATTCATTTAATCCTTTCAAATACAATAGTCTGTATTCCCGTAGGGAATTAATATCAATAGAAATTGGTTGAAAATAATTTAATTCCCCGTTAGGGGATAAATATATCAATTCCCTACGGGAAATGAATCAAAACAAAAAACATTCTTTCTATTGATATTTAAG
>CALMZF010000353.1 GCA_937870645.1 uncultured Paludibacter sp.
TGCAATTCGAAGTCATTTTCATTTGTATAAAAGGAAAAAAACTTCTCGGTATTTTCATCTTCGTATATAGCCGGAACTGTCATTAAATTATTCGTTTTGACATCTTTACCAAATACAGAAACAATCACGGTTTTGACACTTTCTTTCCCGTAAGTTTGCTTCAAATAGCGGGTAATATCATACAACCGTTTTTTCTTAGCAGCGTCAATGCCCGCAATTTCGGGATTTTTTTGATCCCTGATGAAAGGTTTTGCATCCGTGTATAATCGGGTGAGTTCACTTTTCAATGTGTGTTTCGTGATGCTGAACACGCTCCACGGACCCACCGAAAAAAGAAAAGCAACAGCAGCAAACGAAATGTAGATCCATTTTACCTGTCTGGTTTTAGTAAGGAAAATATGAATACTTACGCCAAACAGCCAGAGATTGAGCAGTAAAACATACAACCGGTTGATGGTGATACCGTAGTCCGAAAGCCGGCGCATGATGCCCACAAACATTAAGATAAGAAGGGGGAGAAAAATTAAGGGAAATAAGCCCCCTAACCCCCTGAAGGGGGAATTGGAATAGTTTTTTAAAAAAGAAACACTTTTAGCCTGACCAGCATAAACTCCCCCTTCAGGGGGTTGGGGGGCAAACTTTTGGGAGTTCGGGGTTAGAATTAGCGGATGCAACAAACTGATAGTGAGGTAACCGGTAATTCCCAGTATGGAAACCAGCCACGAAACCCAGCCATTCGGCAGTTCCCACGTAACAATAATTTTAGCCAGATAAACATATAATATCAGGATGTAAATACCCAAAATGGGCAATAAAATATATAAACCAAGTATCTTGTAAATTTTAGGAAACTCTACCGTTGTTTCTTCATCGCTTTTATTCACCCGGGGTAATGACGAAAGAAAATAAACAGAGCCAAAAACCACGAAACACAATACAGAAAGGTAACTATACAAGTTATCCGGAATATTCATACCGAATAGTTTGTCGAGCGAAAGCAGTGCCAGGCTCAATCCGGCCATCAGTACTCCGGCAAAAACATAGGCTGTAATCAGTAGATAAATAACATCCAGTACATAATTCCAGAATTCCAGCGGACGTTTGCCGGTAATGAAAGGGGCAAAAAACACTGCTGCACCGAAACTCAAACAAAGGGCAATGATCCGTATCATTTCCGCTTCCACCACCGGTTTTTGGAGCGTGAACGCAAACCATGCTACACAAGCAATCAATAGTACATTCAAAATATTTTTCAGCAGGCAGCGCATTCTGTTTTCGGCAAAAAGATAAAATGCCAGTGAGAGTAAAATGGTCAGTCCCAGCATCCACCAAAGCCGTTCGTCAAAACGGTTCTTGTAATTGTTGTGAATTTGAATAATCATCAGGACTGCAAAAGTGAGAATAGCTGCAATCGTAATCGGGAAACGCAAAACTGCCTGTTGCAATTTCTCTCCGAAATTTTTGAAAGTGAATTTGGGAAATGCCATTTTGTCAGGATTTAATGTAATTCGAGTATCAAAACTGTTTTTCCGGGAATAGTGACTGTATTCTGAATATCAACCGTTTTGCCCGAAATGACATCTGTTCCGGAGACGAAACTTTTGGTTGCTTCTGCAAAACGGTCTGTGGATAAAACGCTATCATTCTCATTATTATTGCAAATGACCATTACTGTTTTATCGGAATTGTAGCGAAAAAAAACATACACTCCGTTTTCGGGAATAAATTGCTTCATTTTTCCACTTTGAAGCACCGGGTTGGCTTTCCGGTAATGTAACAGTGCTTTCAGGTAGTTGAAAACCTCGTTTTCTTTTACTGTTCGGGTATCGGCGTTAAAAGCATTGTGTTTGTCGCCCGCCCATCCTCCGGGGAAATCAAACCGGTGACCTTCGTAATTACCGGGAATACCGTCCAGCATCACTTCGGTGCCATAATAAATCTGCGGATAACCGCGGGAAGCAATCAGCATAGCCAGTCCCATTTTATATTTCTTCAAATCGCCTTTAACCGTGGTCGAATAGCGGTCAATATCATGATTGTCCACAAAATTCATAATCATATTGGTGTTCGGATATACAAAATCCTGCGCAAAATGGCTGTAAAATTTCGCCGTTCCGGTATCCCAGCCTTCATTTTCGTTGAAGACTTCCGACAATTTGTCTTTCAGCACAAAATCCATCACGCTTTGCAGGTTGGAGTTGAAGCCGTCTTTATTGTTGTTACCCGCCTGATAATAAGCGATTTCAGCAGGGGTTTTCACCCAGCATTCGCCCACCACATTCATATTCGGATATTCATTTCGAATGGACTGAATAAATTTTGAAGCCACCTGAATGTCGTTGTACGGATAGGTATCCACCCGCATTCCGGCAATTTGAGCCGTTTCAATCCAGAAAATATACACCTGGCTCAGGTAATCGAACAACAACGAATTTGAAAGGTTGAGATCCGGCATATTGGGTGCAAACCAGCCGTGTGTAAGCCGGTAGCGATCGGTTTCGCTGGCGTGCGGATCAGTCCAGGTTGTCATTCGATAGTTGGATGAGGTGTAACTTGGCCAGGTATTGAACCAGTCTTTTGCCGGAATATCTTTCACCCACCAGTGAGAGCCTCCGCAGTGGTTGGGCACTACGTCAATAATCATTTTGATGCCGTAATTTGCCGCGGTTTGCGAAAGTCGCAGGTAATCACCGTTATTGCCCATGCGCGGATCAATTTTGTAATAATCGGAGCAACCGTAATGATGGTAGGAATAGTTGGTGTCGTTGTTATCAAAAAATGGTGTAGTCCAAAGTGCTGTAATTCCCAAATCGGCCAGATACGGTATTTTTTGGATAATTCCTTCCATGTCGCCGCCGTGCCGTTTCCCCAAATCAGAGCGGTTCACGGCCTGAATATATCCTTTGATACTGTCGTTGGCCAGATTTCCGTTGGCAAAGCGGTCAGGCATGAGCAGATACACGTTGTCGGCTTCGGTGAAACTTGCGCGGTTGGCCGAATTGGGAACACGTTCTTTCAGTTCATATTTCACCAGCTGCTTTTTCTTCCCGTTTTTCAGTTCAATATTGAAAAATCCGGCTTTTGTTTCCCTATTAATATTAATGTATAGAAAAATATAATTCGGATTATCGGTCAGTTTTTTATCCGTGATAGTTATGCCCGGATAGTTGATTGAAACATCGGATTTGGAAATGTCTTTTCCGTGAAGCATTAGCTGCAAATCGGGATTATGCATATTTGTCCACCAGTAGGTTGGTTCAACACGAGTTACCGGCCCCCTAACCCCCTGAAGGGGGGACTTTTGACCTTGCGAGTTTAACGGAAGTAATGAAACCAGGAATATGATTAACAACAATTTAATTATCTTCATAAAATCCTTCATATTATTTGTTGAAATTATTCTTTATTTAATGTAAAATAGAAATGAGCTAATTGAGAGAAAAAGACAATGTTTTGAATTTATTCTCTGTCAATTCCCCCTTTAGAGCCTGTCCCGAACTTGTTTCGGGAGGGCTAGGGGCCTATTTCTTTCTTATATGAATTGGGTCATCCTTATCTTCCACCAGTAATGTCAAAATACCGGCTAAAATCATAAATCCTCCGCCAAGTACCAATGTATAAATGGGGTGTCCGTGAAATAAATGTTTGGTGATACTTCCCAAAATAGTAGCAGCTAAAATTTGCGGCAGCACAATAAAGAAATTAAATATACCCATATACGTTCCTATTTTCGAAGCCGGAAGCGAACCGGTCAGCATGGCGTAAGGCATTGACAGGATGCTTGCCCACGCAATTCCCACTCCAATCATGCTGACAATCAGGAAATCCGGATTTCGGAAAAACATCATGGAAATCAATCCCAGTCCGCCGAAAACCAATGCAATTAAATGCGTGTATTTGCGTGAAATTCTTCGCGCCAGCACCGGCAACAGAAATGCCACAGCAGCGGCAAAAAGGCTGTAAGCACCGAAAAGTATGCCCACCCAGTTGGCGCCGGTATTGTATAATTCAGATTTTGTGTCGGTTGTGCCAAAATGATATTCGGTAATTGCCGGTGTGGCATAAATCCAAAGCGAGAACAGCGCA
>CALMZF010000354.1 GCA_937870645.1 uncultured Paludibacter sp.
TACTCAGAATCGAGTCGATTCCGTCTGTTGTAAGATTACAATGCTCAGAATCGAGTCGATTCAGGCTTTGTAAAAAAAACATGGCTCAGATAAAATTCAATGTTGCTTGTCATTATTTTTTGGAATAGCTGAAAATGTATTTTGGCTGCTCGTTGTACTGATATTTTCATCCGTTGCGAAAGCGAGTCCGGGTGAAGTTAGATTATTTAGTACGGAATGGAATAAATTCTTAGAGAAGTTTCACCTCACCCCCTGCCCCTCTCCTCGAGGAGAGGGGTGTAATAAGTCTCTTAATCATAAAACGTTAAGCGGGGTGAGGCCTCTTTCTTTTTCATTCAAACACCAAAAAAAGTCCGCTGCACTTCTGCAACGGACTTTCAATTTTTATATTTCCTCAACTATTTCCCTTTATGGGAATTAAGAGGCCGGTTTTTTAGTCTTTGAATTTTGCTCCGATAAATTCTCTGTTCATACGCGCAATGTGCGAGATGGAAACGTTCTTCGGACATTCGGCTTCGCAGGCACCGGTATTGGTACAGTTACCGAAACCAAGTTCATCCATTTTGGCAACCATTGCTTTTGCACGGTGAGCAGCTTCTACCCTACCCTGTGGCAACAAGGCAAGCTGGCTTACCTTTGCGGCAACGAAAAGCATGGCAGAACCATTTTTACAGGCAGCAGCACATGCACCGCAACCGATACACGATGCAGCATCCATGGCTTCGTCGGCATTTACCTTGGAAATAGGAATAGCATTGGCATCGGGAGTTCCACCGGTATTGACAGAAACGAAACCACCGGCCTGAATAATTTTATCGTAGGCACTGCGATCCACCATCAGGTCTTTGATAACCGGGAATGCAGCCGAACGCCACGGTTCGATGGTAATGGTGTCACCATCAGCGAAATTGCGCATGTGAAGCTGGCAGGTAGTGATTTCACCGTCGGGTCCGTGTGGATGTCCGTTGATATACATGCTGCACATACCGCAGATACCTTCGCGGCAATCGTGATCAAAGGCAATCGGTTCTTTGTGTTCACCAATCAGTTTTTCGTTGAGAATATCCATCATTTCCAGAAATGATGCATCGGTGGATATCTTTTCCACCTTATAGGTCTCAAAGCTGCCTTTTGCTTTAGGACCGGCCTGGCGCCATACTTTTAGCGTGAGATTTAAACTTTTTTCCATATGTTTGCCCCCTAACCCCCTAAAGGGGGAATTTAGAAGTTAATAAATTTATAAATTTTTGATATTTTGCACGCTCCCATCTCCCCCTTTAGGGGGTTGGGGGCAGCCTTTTTATGCTTTATAATTCCGTTGCTGTCTTACAATGAATTCGTAATCGAGCGGTTCTTTAATCAGTTCGGGCTCCTGGCCTTCGCCTTTGAATTTCCAGCAGGACACAAATGCAAACTTATCGTCATCGCGAAGTGCTTCGCCTTCAGGGGTCTGGTATTCTTCACGGAAGTGACCACCGCAGGATTCTTCGCGCAACAGTGCGTCGCGTGCCATCAGATCGCCAATCTCAATAAAATCGGCCAAACGGAGGGCTTTTTCAAGTTCAACGTTCAGGTTGTCGGCTTTGCCGGGAACATATACATCTGACCAGAATTCCTTACGGATTTGGGCAATCTTTTCGATACCCGTTTTCAGTCCTTCAGCAGTACGTCCCATGCCTACAAAGTCCCACATAACAAGACCCAACTGACGGTGAATGTGATCAACCGACAATTTGCCCTGAATGCTCATTATTTTGGCAATCTTATCATTAATCGCTTTTTCAGCTTCATTAAACTCTTTACTTTCGGTACTTATGCGCGGAACCTGAATTTGATCGGCCAGATAGTTCTGGATAGTATAAGGAAGCACAAAATATCCGTCGGCCAGACCCTGCATCAGGGCTGAAGCGCCGAGACGATTGGCTCCGTGATCGGAGAAATTGGCTTCACCGATACAGAATAAACCTTTTACCGATGTTTGCAGTTCATAATCCACCCAAACGCCACCCATGGTGTAGTGAATAGCGGGATAAATCATCATCGGAGTATTGTATGGATTATCATTCACGATTTTTTCGTACATCTGGAATAAGTTTCCGTAGCGGGCACGAACCACATTTTCGCCGAGGCGGTTGATGGCTTCCGAGAAATCCAGGTAAACAGCCAGACCGGTGTTACCAACACCAAATCCTGCATCACAGCGTTCTTTGGCAGCACGAGAAGCTACGTCGCGCGGTACGAGGTTACCGAAAGCCGGATAGCGGCGTTCCAGGTAATAATCGCGGTCTTCTTCCTTCAGGTCGGTTGGTTTCAGTCTGCCGGCACGAATGGCTTCGGCATCTTCTTTTTTCTTTGGAACCCAGATACGTCCATCGTTACGGAGCGATTCGGACATCAGTGTCAGTTTTGACTGATAGTCGCCGTGAACGGGAATACAGGTCGGGTGAATTTGAGCAAATGCGGGATTAGCAAAGTATGCTCCTTTCTTATACATCTGAATAGCTGCAGATCCGTTCGATGTCATGGCATTGGTTGAAAGGAAGAATGCATTTCCGTATCCACCAGTTCCCACAACAACTGCATGTGCGAAGAAACGTTCAGTTTTACCTGTAACCAGGTTGCGGGCAATAATACCGCGTGCACGTCCGTCGATAACGACTACATCGAGCATTTCATAGCGTGAGTAAAGTTTTACAGCACCTTTTCCCACCTGACGGCTCAAGGCAGAATAAGCTCCCAGCAAGAGTTGTTGTCCGGTTTGTCCTTTGGCGTAGAAAGTACGTGATACCTGAGCACCACCAAACGAACGGTTGTCGAGCAGACCGCCGTAATCGCGTGCAAAAGGAACTCCCTGAGCCACACACTGGTCAATAATACTGTTTGAAACTTCGGCCAGACGATAAACGTTGGCTTCGCGGGCACGGTAGTCACCGCCTTTGATGGTATCATAAAACAAACGGTACACTGAGTCACCGTCATTCTGATAATTCTTGGCAGCATTGATACCGCCCTGAGCAGCTATGGAGTGTGCGCGGCGCGGACTGTCCTGAATACAGAAGTTCAACACATTGAAACCCAACTCAGCCAGTGAAGCTGCTGCTGAAGCACCTGCCAGACCGGTACCTACAACGATGATATCCAACCGGCGTTTGTTGGCGGGATTTACAAGTTTCTGATGAGCTTTGTAATTGCTCCATTTTTCGGCCAAGGGTCCTTCAGGGATTTTGGAGTCCTGTCTTGTTATTATCTTTTCTACTTTCGTAGTTTCATCTTTTTTTGCCATAATCTTAATAGTAATTTAATCGGTTAACAAATTACATGGGA
>CALMZF010000355.1 GCA_937870645.1 uncultured Paludibacter sp.
AGAATTTTCAGTTGCATTTTTTCTATTCGGAAACGGAAAACGGCATAAAAACTCAAGTCTGGTGTACGCTCATAGCACATTTATTATTGAATGTCATTCGTGCAATATCAAAAAGTGAAAAAGCTTTCTCAACTGTTGCAGCTTTAATCAGAATACACCTGATTAGCCATTTGGACATTATTTGGGTTGTTACCGAAGGTCGAAAGGCATACACCAGACACAAAAAGAGTAGAAACAAAAGCCCTACAGCGGTGCAAATGTCGTTGTTCTGATGGGAGGTAGGTTTTTAAAAGGAGAAAATCTGTTTTATAAGAAATTGAAATTCAATCATATAAAATTTAAAACCGACAAATCTTGTTTTTTGTCGGTCAGTAGTGTTTTTTTATATTTATTCGAAACTGGTATACGCAGTTTCTCCGTGTTGTGTCTCGTCCAGTCCGATTGCTTCATGCTTATCATTAGCCCTGACAGCAATAATCGACTCGGTAACCTTGAAAATGATAAATGTGCCCAGGCCTGAATAAATAATCGTAGCGCCAACGGCTATCAATTGCACCCACAACTGATGCCAGTTGCCATAAAATGCACCGCTATAAGCCTGCTGAACCACCGGAGTGGCGAGGAGACCGGTCATGATAGCTCCAATCATCCCTCCAATCCCGTGTACTCCGAAAGCGTCCAGCGAATCGTCGTAACCCAATTTGGGTTTTACGCGGGCTACCATGATGAAGCAAACCAGTGAAACGACCACGCCGATAGCCAATGCGCCGCCTGCACCTACAAAACCGGCAGCGGGAGTAATGGCAACTAACCCGGCCACAGCACCGGTGCTGGTGCCTACGATAGTCGGTTTTTTGTCGTTGAACCAATCCAGTACAGCCCAGGTGAGTGCTGCGGCTGCTGCTGCTATGTGCGTGACCATGAATGCATTGGCAGCCAGTCCGTCAGCAGCCAGCCCACTTCCGGCATTAAAGCCAAACCAACCCACCCAAAGCATGGCTGCACCCATCACCACGTACGTAATGTTGTGAGGCGGAAGGGCGTGACCTTCGTAATCGCGGCGCTTGCCGAGCATGATGGCTGTAACGATGGCGGCGATTCCGGCATTGACATGTACCACCGTGCCACCTGCGAAATCAAGTGCTCCGAGTTTGAACAGCCAGCCATCGGCTGACCAAACCCAATGAGCAACCGGGTTGTAAACAAGCAGAGACCATAATAAAGTAAATATCAAAAATCCCTTGAAATTGATGCGCTCGGCAAAAGCACCGATAATTAGTGCCGGTGTAATGACCGCAAACATGCATTGGTACATCACAAATACAAGGTGAGGAATGGTGCCAGTGCTGCTTCCGTCAGCAGCAAGCTGAGAATGTGATATAAAATAGGGACTAAGATCAGATGCGTGAATATTGCTCAAAAAAGCCCAGTCGAGGCCACCGATAAATGGTGCGAGAAATCCCTGAGAACTGCCGAATGACAGGCTGTAACCGCAAATCACCCATTCGATGCTGATGACTGCCACGATAATAAGGCATTGCATAAATACATTCAATACGTTTTTACGGCGTACCAAACCTCCGTAGAAAAGCGCCAGAGCAGGAATTGACATAAATAAAACCAGCGCTGTGGCCATAATCATCCAGGCTGTGTCGCCGGAATTAATGGTTGGTGTGATCGCGACTGCTGATTGTGCATCAAGTCGAGCGACTGATGCGGCAATGAATGCTAAAAGTGTAAGTATATATTTTTTCATTTTCGTTGCTTTAATAAGTGTTGAGATTAAATATTGTCGGGATTTTCTTTGTTGTACAACGCGCCAGGTCCCGATTCGCCGGTTCTGATCCGGTATGTTTCCTCAATGTCATAGACGAAAACTTTTCCGTCACCCATTTCGCCTGTTCGGGCTGATTTCAGAATGGCATTGACTGTTTTTTCGAGGTTCACATCGCGTACTACAATAGAAAGCATGCGACGCTGGATATAATTTGATTTAAAAATCTGACCTCTTACTACCTGGTCTTCGGTGGACTTGCCCAGCCCGGTGATGTCCCAGTATGAAAACCAGTCGATACCAGCTTCGTTTAATGCTTCTTTCACATCTTCGAATCTGGATTTGCGAATTACTGCTTCAATTTTCTTCATGTTGTTAACTTGTTAGTTTTTTAATAGAATAACTTGCATTTTGTTTGTCGGATATGGTTTTCGACAGCAAAAGTATATAAATAATTTATAATACAAAACAAAAAGATAAATAAAAATTAAAATTAACAGAAATAATTTGTGTAATGAGTTGGAATTGTGTCAAAATGAGCTGTTATTGTTTCAATTACGTTTCAAAATGACAATTTATATCTTTGCTATCTGAACGAACTGCATCATCACAGGGTGATACCGGCTGTGAGATAATATTGTTTTGTTGTGGGATTGAGAATGGCGCTCAGCTTTACAGGAACGCGGAATGTATCCGAAATCTGTAATTCTTTCGTTGCACTCAACCCAAGATTTACTACTCCGAATTCTCCCGTAGGAGTGTGCCAGCCATCGCCTGCTCC
>CALMZF010000356.1 GCA_937870645.1 uncultured Paludibacter sp.
CAGGCATCGGCCTATGGCGCTTATTTTCTGATGGCTATTCCGGCCGGGTTTGTTGCCCGCAAATTTGGGTACAAAAAGGGTGTGCTGTTGGGCTTACTGTTGTTTGCTATCGGTTGTTTCTGGTTCGTACCGGCCGTGGGCATTAATAAATTCTGGGCTTTTTTATTGGGATTGCTGGTTATTTTCAGCGGTCTGACTTTTCTTGAAACAGTGGCAAATCCTTATACCACGGTACTGGGTGACCCGAAATATGCCGCCAGCCGCATCAATCTGGCACAAACATTTAATGCCCTCGGATGGATCGTAGGACCGCTGGTGGGGAGTTTATTTATTTTCCGAAATACTTCCACCGATAATATGCTGGTCTCGTTCGGAAAAACGTTGAAAATAATCTTTACCGGAGTTGCTGATAACGCAACGAATGTAGTGACCGAAACCGGAAAGGCCGTAGAAAATTCAGCATTAATAATTCCTTACGTAAGCCTTGGAGTAGTGGTGGTTCTGGTGTTCGTGATGTTTTTTCTGGTAAAACTGCCTGAAATAACCTCCGAAACAGAAGCAAATATTGCAGATAATAACCCGACATCGGGAATCAAAACAAAACGGATACCTAAACCGTTGATTAAACAACGCCACTTTGTGATGGCTGTGGTGGCTCAGTTTTTATATGTTGCGGCTCAAACGGGTATTGGCAGTTTCTTTGTGAATTATACCATAGAAACTAAAAATCTGGGTATCGGTGAAATGCAGGCGGGGTTTTTGCTGGGACTTGGAGGTATGGTTTTGTTTGCCACTGGCCGTTTCCTGGGTAGTTTCCTTATGCGTTATGTGAAAGCAGAATTACTGCTGGGCACTTTTGCCTTAGTAAACACCCTGTTGATGTTCGTAACGGCTACACGACACGATAATCTGGGAATTATTGCCCTGATTTTGTCCTATTTATTTATGTCCATCATGTTTCCGTCAATACTTGCACTGGGTATAAGAGGACTGGGCGAGCAAACCAAAACAGCTTCATCGGTGATGGTGATGACGATAGTGGGAGGGGCAGTTTGTCCGGCACTGATGGGATTGATAGGCGAACAAAATATGAATACCGGATTTATTATACCCATGATTTGATTTGCATACATCGCCGTTTTCGGTTATGTTCAGTCAAAACAAATACATTAAGAGTGAAAAATATAAAACATAACAAATTATGAAAAAAGTTGCTTTAATAACCGGGATAACCGGTCAGGATGGTTCTTTTCTGGCAGAGTTTTTAATCGAAAAAGGGTACGAAGTGCATGGTATACTGCGTCGTTCATCATCATTCAATACTGGCCGTATCGAACATCTGTATTTTGATGAATGGGTGCGCGATATGCACAAACAGCGCACCATCAACCTTCATTACGGCGATATGACCGACTCCAGTTCACTGGTTCGCATCATACAAACAGTGAAACCGGACGAAATATACAACCTGGCAGCTCAAAGTCACGTAAAAGTGAGCTTCGATGTACCTGAATTTACAGCCGAAACTGATGCCGTGGGAACACTCCGATTACTGGAAGCGGTGCGAATTCTCGGATTAGAAAAAAGTACCCGCATCTACCAGGCATCCACCTCCGAACTGTTCGGGCTGGTGCAGGAGGTACCTCAGAAAGAAACCACACCGTTTTATCCGCGCAGTCCGTATGGTGTGGCCAAACTCTATGGTTACTGGATTACAAAAAACTACCGCGAGTCATACGGCATGTACGCCGTTAACGGCATACTTTTCAATCATGAAAGCGAACGAAGGGGTGAAACTTTCGTAACCCGTAAAATTACATTGGCAGTAGCACGCATTGCTCAGGGAATGCAGGAAAAATTGTATATGGGCAATATCGATTCGCTGCGTGACTGGGGTTATGCCCGCGATTATGTGGAATGTATGTGGATGATTCTGCAGCATCCGGTACCCGAAGATTTTGTGATTGCCACCGGCGAAATGCACACCGTACGCGAATTCTGTACCCTTGCTTTTGCTCAGGCAGGAATTGAAATCAGGTGGGAAGGAACAGGCGTGGATGAAAAAGGAATTGAAGCAGCTTCCGGAAAAGTGCTTGTGGAAATTGACCCGAAGTATTTCCGTCCTTCGGAAGTGGAACAATTGCTGGGAGATCCCACCAAAGCACGCACGTTGCTCGGCTGGAACCCAACTAAAACTTCGTTCCCGGAATTGATCCGGATTATGGTGGAACATGATATGCGGTTTGTGAAAAAGTTGAAGGTAAGAGGGGAGATGGAATAGAGCGGCCCCCCTAACCCTCCCGAAACAAGTTCGGGACAGGCTCTAAAGGGGGAATAATGAGGGTCATAAATAACAAAATAATATTAGGAGAAAACGGAAATTATAACATCCGAAATCAATAAAAAACAATTAATGCACATAACACCCCCTTTAGGGGGCTTGGGGGCTTTCCAATGAACAAAACTTCAAAAATATACGTTGCCGGACACCGCGGACTGGTGGGCTCGGCTATCTGGAATAATTTATTGAGTAAAGGTTACACCAATCTTATTGGTCGTACATTCGAAGAACTGGATCTGATGGACGGTGTGCAGGTGGCTAAATTCTTTGATGAGGAAAAGCCCGAATATGTTTTTTTGGCTGCCGCGCATGTAGGTGGAATCATAGCCAACAATACCTACCGGGCCGATTTTATTTACCGAAATCTTCAAATTCAGAATAATGTCATCTCTGAAAGTTATCGCCACAATGTGAAGAAACTCCTGTTTCTGGGGAGCACCTGCATTTATCCCCGTGATGCACCGCAGCCGATGGCCGAAGATGCACTGCTTACCGGTCCGCTGGAATATACCAATGAGCCTTATGCCATTGCCAAAATTGCCGGTCTGAAAATGTGCGAAAGTTTCAATATCCAGTATGGAACCAACTACATTGCAGTGATGCCCACTAATTTGTATGGTCCCAATGATAATTTTGATCTGGAGAAAAGTCACGTACTACCTGCCATGATACGCAAAGTGCATTTGGCAGCCTGTCTGCACAAAAATGACCTGGAAGCTATTCGTCGCGATCTGAATAAGAGACCGGTGGAAGGAGTGAACGGCGAAAGCAGTGAAGGGGAAATTCTGACTATACTCCATAAATATGGCATTACAGATACCGGTATTGAACTGTGGGGAACCGGTGAGCCGCTGCGTGAATTTCTCTGGAGCGAAGAAATGGCAGATGCAACTGTTTTTGTCATGGAAAAAGTTGATTTCCGCGATTTGAGTGAAGGAATGAAAGAAGTGAGAAATTGTCACATCAATATCGGGACCGGTAAGGAAATAAGCATCCGTAATCTTTCGCAGCTGGTGGCCGGAGTTGTAGGTTATAACGGCGAAATCCGCTTTGATGCCACCAAGCCCGATGGAACAATGCGTAAACTGATAGATGTAACCAAACTGAATACACTCGGTTGGAAGCATAAGATTGAAATAGAAGAGGGTGTGAAACGGATGTATGAGTGGTATTGTAAGTAGTTTATCAAGTTCATCAAGTTTATCAAGTTTATCAAGTTTGTCAAGTTCATCAAGTTTATCAAGTTCATCAAGTTTGTCAAGTATATAAAGAAAAAAAAAGACTATAACACAGGTATGAAAATTATCAATAAAGAACTTCTTGACGAGATTACCCGTCAGGCGAAGGAGAGTCCCCGGCTGCGGATGAATTACAATCTGCACGATAATCTGGATGCAAAAGCTCAGAAGCTGCTCAATGCACTCGAACCGGGTACAATACTCCCCATTCATCGGCATCCAAATACCAACGAGACATACCTGTTGCTGCGCGGAAAATTAAATGTTATACTTTACAACGAGAAGAAGGAAGTGCTCGAAACAATGCACCTGGACACAGCAACCGGTAACTACGGGCTGGATATTCCTGCCGGGCAATGGCATTCTGTAGAGGTGCTTGAGTCGGGAACAGTTATTCTCGAAGTGAAAGACGGACCATATATTCCCTTTCAACCCGAAGATATTTTACAATAGAAAGGTTTTTTTTAATTTTTTTCGTAGCAAATTACTATATTTGTTGCAGTTTTTTCGGATTATCGGATCAATTGTAACGACTGTTTTGAATGTTTAAATTCTACAAACCCAAATTATGGCTGATATTGACAGATCTTATCCTGATTTCTGTCAATATTTTTGTTGTTTTCAGGTTTTTCCCCCTTACTACTCAAAATCCCATAGAGAAGTATTTTGTTCCTGCCAACGTGTTGATTGCAGCCTGGTTGGTGGTTTCCTATTTTCTTGACCGGTACAATAGCATTAAATCCAAATCATTCATCCAATCGGCCTTTTCACTTTTTTTTACCTCAGTCATTATTCTGGTGATTTTTGGCAGTTTTATTCTCATCCAACCCGCAAGTCCTTATTCGCAGAATGTGTTAATCTCAGTTCTGATGGGCGTTTTTGTGAGTTTGTATCTGTTCCTTTTTGCTTATTATCTGTACCGGTACGCCGTAACGTATGATACTCCTAATCTTAATCCCGACAAACGATTATCGGCTGTTCCACACCCATCACACCCGATGAGTGACGATGCCGTAACCGAAAGATACAAGCGGATAACTGAATTTTCGGGAGAGAAAGTGATTAACTATCTTCAGAAGAATACAATGTTGTACGAGAGCGGAACCTATATTTTTACCGAATTTAATGAAAAAGAACTCGAGGATATTGAGCATTATCAGTATTCAACGTACATTCAGTTAAAGCGACTGAATCATATCCGCGGCATTAACAAAATGCTGGCGTTGGTCAACGAAAAACTGCCTGACAATGGAATACTTGTGTGCTGCTACAAATCTCAAAGTACCATCAAACAAAGGATATTTGATAAATACCCGCGTCCTGTTGCCCTTACGGTTTATATTTTCTATTTTCTGTATCACAGGGTGATGCCAAAATTCTTTCTGACCAAGCGGTTGTATTACGATCTTACCGAAGGCAAAAAACGGGTATTGTCAAAAACCGAAGTACTTGGAAGGTTGAATTACTGCGGATTTATGCTCGAGCGGCAATCCAAAATCAACGACATGAACTTTGTGGTGGCACGAAGAGTGAAAAATGCGGCTCCGTTGCTCGACCGCAATTACGGACCGCTCATCAAACTGAAGCGAACCGGCAAAAACGGTAAAACATTCAGTGTGTATAAATTTCGCACCATGCACCCTTACGCCGAATTTCTGCAGCAATATGTATATGAGAATAACGACCTCCAGGAGGGAGGAAAGTTCAAACGCGATATCCGTGTGACAAGCATGGGCCGGTTCATGCGCAAATACTGGATTGATGAGCTACCCATGCTGATCAATCTGATAAAAGGCGATATGAAACTGGTGGGAGTGAGGCCATTGAGCAAACAGTATTTCAATCTGTATACGCCCGAACTGCAGCAAAAAAGAACAAATTATCGACCGGGTTTGTTACCTCCGTTTTATGCTGATATGCCAAAAACACTGGATGAAATTCAGGCCTCGGAACTGCGATACCTCAAACAATGTGAAACGAACGGCGAATTAAGAACTGATTTCAAATACTTCTTCTTAATATTGAAAAACATTCTGTTTAATAAAGCCCGATCGGCATAAAAAGCGATCATCCATAACAGGAAAAATGATTAAATAAAACCAGCTGATGAAAAAATTTATCTTTACGCTTTTCATACTTCTCATTTCGGTTGCTGCATTCGCACAGTATATTCCACAGCATATCACCTACACCCGCATTTACGATTTTGTAGATGAACTGGCTACCGATGGTTTCATTGATCTGAACTCGGCTATCAAGCCATATTCACGTGATTTTATCTGCCGAAAACTGCTGGAAGCACGCCAACAGGAAGATAAACTGAACAGCCGCCAGAAACAGGAACTCTATTTTTTTCTCGAAGATTATGCTCCCGAACAGGATAGATTGCCCGAATTTGAATTTCCGGCGATGGAGAAAGAAGACTTTCGGCTTGATTTTTATCCGCCCATATTCAATTATCGCGACAGCATGTTTCGAGCCCGCATACAGCCCATACTGGGTATGAATATTTATTCCAATAAAAACGGACGAATAACGCAACGATGGTTTGGGGTCGATTTTCAAAGCATGATCGGAAAAAACCTCAGCGTTTACGGTAGTCTGAGAGATATTTCATTTGGAGGCGGAAGATTGTCGGAACCGGAATATCTGATGAATTTTCCCGGCTATGAATACAAAGAACCCAGTGATTTCAGCGATTCGAGAGGGGGCATCACTTACGGATGGAAATGGGGATCGGTAGGACTGATAAAAGATAACATCATGTGGGGCGATAACTACAACGGTGCAAATATCCTTTCGGGTCGGGCACCTTCCTTTCCCATGATTAGTTTAAGTCTCAAACCTGCTGAGTGGTTTGAAATGAACTATATCCACGGTTGGCTCGTCTCCAATGTAGCGGACAGCAGCCGTTACTACCTCGAAAACGGTGTAAAAAAATGGTACCGCAATCACAATAAGTTTATTGCTGCCAATATGTTTACGCTCACTCCGTTCCGGAATTTTCATTTCTCGTTTGGCAATGCCATTATTTATGCCGAAAACAATGTGCAGCCCGGTTATCTGCTTCCCGTGGCTTTCTACAAATCCATTGACCACACCATGACCAAAGGTATTGCAACTGAGAACCAGAATTCCCAGTTGTTTTTCAATATCAGTTCACGGAATATACGGCATCTGCACCTGTATTCATCGGTATTTATAGATGAGATGAAATTCAGCCGCTTCAAACCATCGAGTGCCGAAAAGAACCCACTATCGGTAAAAATTGGTGCCAAAATGAATAACCAGTTCGTTGATAATCTGAGTTTGACAGCCGAGTACACCCGAACTAATATCATTAACTACAAACATTCCATCGATGTATTGACCTGGGCTTCCAACGGATATAATCTGGGTCATTACCTGGGCGATAATGCGCAGGAAATTTTTCTTTCGGCCGGGTATAAGCCGTTACGTGGACTGGATATCAGCCTCAGCTACCTGAATGCGAAACACGGTAACGAATATGATTACCTCCGCCGGCAAAATGGAGTGGCTACTATCGGCAACATCATCAGTCAACCTTCGTTGGGTGATGTAATCTGGAAAAATCAAACCATTGGACTGAAACTTGTGTATGAACTGTTCAACAACGGATATGCTGTGATAAATCTTGAAAACAGCAACATT
>CALMZF010000357.1 GCA_937870645.1 uncultured Paludibacter sp.
TGGTGGATATGGGCTATTTAAGTCTGGATGTGATTTATGTGGACGGAACTAAATTAGAATCACGTGCCAACCGTTATACTTTTGTGTGGCGCAAATCTGTTGAAAAGAACAAAGCAAAGTTAGAAGCAAAAATCCGCAAAGTATTGGAAATGGTCGAAGAGGGTATTGCACAGGACAATCAACCTGATGATGAGCCTCCTACACCCATCAACAGCGAGGAATTAAAAAAACGCATTGCTCAGATAAACCAGCAGAACCGCTCAAAAGAAGAGAAGAAATCAATAAAAACGCTTGAAGATAAGTATTTACCAAAACTTGAGGAATACGAAAAACACCTCAAAACGTTAGGCAGCCGAAATAGTTATTCTAAAACCGATCCCGATGCCACATTTATGCGCATGAAGGAGGATCACATGATGAACGGCCAACTCAAACCGGCTTATAATGTTCAGATAGGCACAGAAAACCAGTTCTTTACTCATTATGATTTTTACCCTAATCCCACAGACACACTTACTTTTATTCCTTTTGTCAATGGGTTCAACGAGCGTTACGGTCTTCTTCCCTCCAAAGCAGTAGCCGATTCGGGCTACGGAAGCGAGGAAAATTATGAGTTTATGGAAACCAATGAAATAGAACCGTTTGTAAAATACAACTATTTTCACAAGGAACAGAAGAGGTCATTCAAAAATAATGGTTTTCTTGTTCAAAACCTGTATTACAACGCTCAGGATGATTACTTTGTATGTCCCATGGGGCAACACATGGAAAAAACAGGAACTACAGAGAGAAAATCTGATAGCGGATATATCTCAAAAATAAGCGTTTATGAGGCAAAAAACTGTCTGGATTGTCCGCTGAGGTGCTTGTGCTACAAGGCTAAAACAAATCGCACGATAGAAGTAAACCACAATCTAAACCGACATAAACACAAAGCCAGGGAACTGCTAAACTCAAAGGAAGGACTTTTACACAGAAGTAGAAGACCCATAGAGCCTGAAGCGGTATTTGGTCAGACTAAATCCAATAAACACTACAACCGGTTCAGGCATTTTGATAAAGACAAAGTTATGATGGACTTTGCTATCTTTGCTATTGCATTCAATTTGGGGAAAATGTATCGAAAAACCCAAAATATCAACAAAAACACACCCAAACCTGTAAAACAAACTCAATTATGTGTTTTGATCTTCTTCTTGGAGCTTAATACAAAAAAAGGAGCTGAATTTACAAGAAATGAGTTCTTTAATCTTGAAATTGCAGCATAAGAAAAAAAAAAGAAACTGCCCTTTTGAGACAGCCTCTTGTTGTAATATTGTCACTTTTTTCTGTCAGATTACACCGGAAAAATTGTTGCAATTGGGGGCGCCACTTGGAGTGGCACTCCCAATTGGATTTCCTATCGCTGAAAATTGCAACTTAACAGTTAAGGTAACGCGCACAGGAGTTAGTTGTTTTTTTCCAGTTGTCTTTTTACAAACGGACAAAGTGGTATTATTTTCAAGTCCTTGCCACGGGTAAACAGTAGCACCTGCTGCAATAATGCTTTGCCAAATCCTTTCCCTCCAAATTTTTCTTCCACTCCAGTGTGGTCTATAATTATTGTTTCCTCACCGGCCCATGTGTAGGTTATTTCTCCGGCGAATTCGTCGTTGAAATAGAGGATAAACCGACCTTTTTTCCCGTTATCTTCCTGTTGGTAGCGGATGGTTTTGATGGATAATGCGCCCGAAGGACACATGGCACACTGCACTACCAGTTCTTCTGATGTGGCATTTTCAGGTTTCACCCAGGGTCTTTCGCTTGTATTATATACCTTTGGTAATGTTTTGACACAAATGCCCGAATGAATGCATTTATCCGGGGTCCATACTACGGTTACTTCACCGTTGGAATACTCTTTTGTCATGGAATTTATTTTTTTTGAATGATGGGTTTATTATTAATGATAAAACAGTTAGCAACTCCGGTTGTTTATCACGGGGAATAATTTTTTTTGTAGTCGCTGAAATATTCTTCAAAATCCGGTAACGAAAATGTCACCTGTACGGTTGCACTGTTTCGGGGAAATCTGGTTTTTGCCCTTTCCCGTTCATCATTTCCACCTCTGCTTCAGGGAGATGTAGCCATCAGAATCAATTTTTTACATCTCCACACTATGCGACAGGGTAGGTGTGTTTTAACGACAAGAAAAGTTCTCTGCTTAAATCAATCCGAAGACTTCTTTCAGACTGCTGATTTGGGTTACCTTTTCGGGTATTTCTATGTCTCTGCGGGTATTGTTGAGGTACACGGCATCAATGCCGGCTCCGACCGCACCGAGTATATCGGCATCAAAGCTGTCGCCGATCATCAATGTTTCATCTGCACGGGCATTGTTGAGTTTGAGGGCATATTCGAATATTTCCCTGCTGGGTTTGAGAGCGCCAACCGCTTCCGACAGCACTACATGGGTGAAATACTGTTCGATGTTAGAGTTGCGGAGTTTACGGTACTGAACTTCGGTAAAACCATTGGAGATTATGGTCATGGGCAAGTGACGGGAAGTGCAGTATTCCAGCAATTCGCCGGCGTAAGGCATGAGTATGGTTTTGGTAGAAAGGATATCCAGGAAATCCGTGTTCATATTCAAAGCCATTTCGTGCGCTTGAATGCCTGCATGGCTGAGCAGATGACGGAATCGCTCTACAATCAGATAATCCTTGGTAATCAGCCCTTGTCCATACTGTGACCACAACTCCAGATTTCGACGGGCGTAGAGGTGAAAAAAATGCTCGAAGTCGGGATAATGTTCGTTTAGTTTGCGGTCGAAATAAACATCGTGAAGCGATGCTTTGGCATTGGCATGAAAATCCCAGATGGTATCATCCAAATCGAGAAAAATATAGTTGTACCTGCTTTTCAATACCCTTTGCTTTAGCGTTTAGTGTTTAGCTTTTAGCGTTTAGTGTTCCGTGTCTCTTTTTTTGTCTTTTGTCTTTTGTCTTTGCTCTTTGTTCTAAAAGTCTTTTGTCTTTGTTCTTTACTCTTTGTTCTAAAAGTCTTTGCTCTTTGCTCTAAAAGTCTTTTGTCTGCTATCAATCCACTTCCACTACCAGGTATTTGCTTACGCTCCAGAATTCGGCCGGATCAACTATAACCAGTACGTAATTGTCGTTTTCTTTTTCCAGTGTGTAGCTTGCTTTCGGGTGCGAGGTGAGTATGGCTGCTTTGGAGGTGGAGTAGAGGGGGATTTTTCGCGTATTGCGGGCATCCACTTTTACAAAATAGTTTTTGTTAAAATCGGACTGCAGCACTTTTTTGGCACTGAAGATTCCATCCGACGATATGATTTTATTCTCTTTCAGTTCCTTTCGGGAGCCGATAGCGTACCAGGCCGAATGAAGTGCAGCATCCTGTTCCTGTATTTTGGTTTCTTTTTCCTGGTTTTGTACGTTGAGGTTTTCCACATTTTTGCCCAGTTCATCCACTGTTGTACCCAGTCTGGTGATCACCGAGTCCTTCTGCTGTATCTGTGCCTGAAGAGCAGCCACCTTGGCCGATTCCTGGTTTAGCTGTTTGGTCAGCGAGGCCAGTGTTTTTTCTACGTCCAACAGTTTGAAAGAGCTTTTTTTGAGTCTCGCACGAAGCCGGTCGAGTTCATCCTGATTGGTTTTTATCAGGTCGTTGATGTAATTCATGTCCTCCACCACTTTGGTACGTACATCTTCAGGGGTGTTTTCGCTGAGCGGCTCCACCGTAAGAACATTCTGGGCGTTTTTGATTTTTTCAATATTTTCCTGAACTTCATTCATGGCCGAGAAGTATTCATTAACCTCTTTTTCAAGCTGAAGTTTAGAGTTCATCAACGAGTCGTTTTGGGCTTTCAGTTGATCAACTTCGCGACCGCTTTTAATTCCGCATGAGGAGATTAAAAACAGAGCTGCGGCGAAATATAAAATGTAAGATTTCATCGTGTGTTATTTTGTTATTTACTAACAAAACGGATTAATTATTTGTTTGTTATACAGTGTGTTAAATTGTTCTGGCAAAGGGTGATTTACCTGTGTGCAAAGGTAGTGCTATTCTTCAAACCCTGCAACAATAATCACAAATTCCCCCTTGGGATTGTGGAGGGTAAAGTGCTCAGCCAGTTCGGTCAACGTACCCCGTACCGTTTCCTCGTAGATTTTCGAAATTTCACGTGATACGGAAGCTTTCCGGTCGGCGCCGAATACTTCGGCAAGCTGCGTGAGAGTTTTCACCACCCGGAAAGGCGATTCGTAGAAAATCATGGTTCTTGTTTCGGCAGCGAGGGCATGTATTTTGGTCTGACGGCCTTTTTTTTGGGGCAGAAATCCTTCAAAGCAAAAGCGGTCGTTGGGCAAACCCGAAGTGACCAGCGCCGGCACGAATGCAGTGGCACCCGGCAGACATTCCACTTCCACCTCATTTTCCACGCAGGCTCTCACCAGCATAAAACCCGGATCGGATATGGCCGGAGTGCCCGCATCGGATATCAGCGCCACATTCTGTCCGGCTTTAATGCGTTCCACCACGTTTTGCACCGTTTTGTGTTCGTTGAACTTGTGGTGTGAGTGCATCGGAGTTTTTATGTCGTAATGCTTGAGCAGAAAACCGCTAGTACGCGTGTCTTCGGCCAGTATCAAATCCACTTCGCGAAGCACTTTCACGGCGCGATAGGTCATATCTTCCAGGTTACCGATTGGGGTAGGTACTACGAATAATTTCATGTGATTATATATTTGCCCCCTAACCCCCTAAAGGGGGAATTGGCTGGCTATTAATCATTTCCTTTTTATATCTAATGCTTTTATTTTGCCAATGTGTGTATTCTCCGATAATTATCGCGTTTTGTAATTATCTCAGCATTTGAAAAGTTATATCACCATTGAGTTACATAAATAAAAAAAATATGACACACTTATTCCTTTATAACTTGTAACTGTTTTCACTTGAACCCCCTTGAGGGGGGCAGGGGGGCTCAATATCTTCTTTTCACAATCTGCATAAAATCATCCGCATGATTATTATCGGCTGTCCAGTTAAATTTTGCTTTCAGAAACGACATGGCCTCTTCGTATTTTTGCAGCTGATTGAGGTAGGCAATGGTTTTATTCATCACTTCACCGTTGCCGTTGAAGAGTTCGCGTTGAAAACGGAAGCGATCGCCGATGTTGATTGCCTGACGAATATCATTTATTTTCAGGTTGGCCAGGTTTTCGCCCAGTGACAAGTCGCGATCTGCCATCAGCTCATCCACCAGAACTGATGATTTGTTCGGGATGATGACAGGTTCGGGGTGAGGCAGGTTTTCAATCTGTATTTCAGGTTCTATGTCGGCAATGTTAACCACTTCAGGAGTTTCTTCTACGTTTGCCTCTGTTGGTGTCAATTCCGTTTCAACAGTTTCACTCATGTCAGGCAGAACTTCCGTCTCTTCAGGCGACACGATGACCGGTTCGGTTTGTGTTTCTTCGTAAGTGAGGGTTTCCGGTTCGTCGGCGATTGTAAAGGATTGCTCAGTTACCGGTTCAGTTTGTCCTTTCTCAGTAAGTATCTCATCGGCAGCATCAAGCGGAGCATCAAAATTGTTCATAACACTTACTTCGCTGGTATCTTCGCCGAATGACTGATAATCAATCGCCCCCCACTCGGATTGGACGCTTGTATCGCTCAGTTCGCAGAGGCTTTGATGTATGTTTTCGGCTTTCTGTTTGGCCAGTATAAGTAAGGGTTCGGGAAATTCGCTCATTTTTTCAAATCCATCGGTTAGCAGGTTCAGTTCCTGAATATCTCTCTTGAGCAAGAGAACAATCATGTCTTTGTTCATATCTTTTTTCCTAAAAACAGTTTCGGTATAAGTATTTTTTTTATTTTTGTGGAAATTATTCATGAAGGATAGTTACATCAAAATAAAACGGTGTAAAGATACGAATTAATGAATTGAAAAAGTACACAGGTAAAACATATTTTTCGATAAAAAGTAATGATATATTCGGAGCAGAATCATCCCAATCAGGTGAAGAAAGGCAGTATTGAAGTAATTTGCGGTTCAATGTTTTCGGGCAAAACGGAGGAACTGATCCGCCGGCTGAAACGTGCGAAGTTTGCAAAACAACGGGTGGAGATTTTCAAACCCAAGATTGATACCCGATACTCGGAAGAAGATGTGGTGTCGCACGATCGCACGGCCATTCGTTCCACTCCGGTGGAATCTTCGGGAAGTATTTTGCTTATGTCCAGCGAAGTGGATGTAATCGGCATTGACGAAGCTCAGTTTTTCGACGAAGGTCTGGTGGAAGTCTGCAAAACCCTTGCCAATGGTGGTATCCGGGTGATTGTAGCGGGGCTGGATATGGATTTCAGGTGTGTGCCCTTTGGACCCATGCCCGCTCTCATGGCTGTGGCCGACGATGTTTTTAAGGTTCATGCCATTTGTGTGCGTTGCGGCGCGCTGGCTTATGTTTCCCATCGGTTGGTGGCAGGCGACAAGCAGGTGCTGCTGGGAGAAATGACCGAATACGAACCTATTTGCCGGGATTGTTACAACGAACTGAAAAAGTAAAAGCATTTTTAAGAAAACAAAAGCGTCGGATTAACAGATTAATCCGACGCTTTTGTTTTATATTTCTGTGGACCTCTATTTCTCCACTTTCCGGATATCACGTATCATCAGCTGGATGTTCGTATTTCCGTTGAAAGTGTTTTCCTCGAGGGTGTAGCAGATATCCAGCGGGTTAAGCGCTTTCAGGTGGTCGTTGTATTCGAACATGCGAAAAGCAATACCACTCATCACATTCTCCGAGCTGCTGTCGATCAGTTCCAGCTTGAGGTGTTCCTGTTCTTTGCCCACCAGCCGGCTGCTGCCGTAGTCATATACTTTTTTCGATTCAAACACGGGTTTCATATTCCCGGGACCGAAGGGACCAAATTGTTTGAGTACCCTGAAAAACTTGGGTGTAATGTCACTGAACTGAAGCACCGCGTCAATCTCGATTTGCGGATAGGTCTGATCTTCCAGAATATTATCGTACACGTATTGTTCAAACCGACGGGTAAATTCCTCCACATTTTCCTCTTTCATGGTCAGTCCGGCAGCATACATGTGTCCGCCAAAGTTTTCGAGCAGGTCACGACAGGTTTCTATAGCTTTGTAAAGATCGAAACCCGAAACCGATCGGGCTGAACCTGAAGCGAAACCGTTCGATTTGGTGAGTACAATGGTTGGTTTGTAGTACTCTTCCGAAAGCCGTGAAGCCACTATACCGATAACTCCTTTGTGCCAGTCGGGTTTGTACACCACGATTGATTTTCGGTCGACATAGCTTTGATCGGCCCGAATCATAGCTATTGCTTCGTCGGTAATGGATTTGTCCAGATCCTTACGGTCGTTGTTATATACATTGATGGTGCTGCTGCGCTTGTAAGCAAAGCCATAATCACGTGCAACGAGCAGTTCGACCGCTTCGGTTGCCAGTTTCATACGTCCCGAAGCATTGATGCGCGGTCCGATTTTGAAAACTATATCACTGATGGAGATTTCTTTGTCTTTCAGTCCGCACACTTCCAGTATGGCTTTGATGCCCGTGCTGGGGTTAGTATTGATTTGTTTTATCCCGTAAAATGCCAGAATGCGGTTTTCACCCGTTATTGGAACAATGTCAGATGCAATGCTCAGGGCGACCAAATCGAGCAGGGGAATGAGATTTTGAAAATCAATCTCGTTGACAATGGCAAATGCCTGCATCAGTTTGAAGCCTACTCCGCAGCCCGAAAGGTGTTTGTAGGGATAGTTGCAGTCTTCGCGTTTAGCATCGAGCACGGCAATGGCAGCCGGAAGAACGTCGTCGGGATTGTGGTGATCACAGATAATGAAGTCAACGCCCAATGAGGTGGCATATTTCACTTTTTCAACGGCTTTAATACCACAATCGAGCGCTATAACCAATTTAAAGTCGTTTTGGGCTGCATGGTTAATTCCTTTCACCGATATTCCGTATCCCTCATTGTAGCGGTCGGGAATGTAGAAATCGATATTGGAATAGAACTGAAGGAGGAATTTATAAACCAGTGATACGGAAGTAGTTCCATCCACATCATAATCGCCGTAAACAAGTATTTTTTCGTTTTTTTGCATCGCTCTGGTTAGTCTTTCCACTGCTTTATCCATGTCTTTCATCAGAAATGGATCATGCAAGTCACCCAGATCGGGCCGGAAAAAACTACGTGCGTCATCGTATGTGGTGATGTCGCGTTGCACCAGAAGTTGTGCTAATATGGGACTAATACTTAATTCATTGGCAAGATCATTTTTTATTGCATTTTGTTTTTCGGTTAGTTCCGAATAAATCCATTTGTTTATCATTTTGTGTATTATTTTTTCGGGCAGGGGTGAAATACCGTTGTATTTCACTAATAATCAACTCTATTATATCATCCACACAATCAACTCTGTTATATCATCTCAACTTTTCCATAAACAACTCATCGGGGCATTTCGTTCACACTTTTTCGGTTATAATCTGTAAAAATAGTGTTTTTTTTCGAAAATGACAAAATTACAAAGGATTTATTCTTATTTATGGTTCATTTCAGGCATAATGACGGAATAAAATCATTGGATCAATAATTTAAAGCAAATTAAAATATTCAAATAAAAAAGTTGAGAATTCAAATAATGTTCGTAGTTTTGCGAACTACAAAGAAACAATACAAATCTATATGAATAGCTTCAAAAATAAGGATTACACCATTGACAACGAACAGCTTGCTCGTTTCGCTAAAGCAATGGGGCACCCGGCACGCATTACCATTTTACAATTTCTGGCTTCGATGGATAGTTGCTACTTTGGCGACATACACAACGAATTGCCCATAGCCAAAGCGACTGTATCACAACATTTGAAAGAATTAAAAGATGCAGGACTTATTCAGGGAGAAATAGAAACACCCAAGGTGAAGTATTGCATTAACCGTGATAATTGGGAAAAAGCACAGAAATATTTCGAAACATTTTTTGCATTGAGAAATGAAAAAACAAATTGTTGTACCCCTAACCCCTAAAGGGGAATTAAGCAAGTTCTTTTTTGTATTTTAAGATATCAAAGTGGATACAGAATACTTAACAAATTATAAATACTAACCATTCTTACACCCCTTTAGAGCTTGTCCCGAACTTGTTTCGGGAGGTTGGGGGTACTAATTTATCTTTATGGAAATAAAAATTCTGGGAACCGGCTGTCCAAAGTGCAAGTCACTTGAAAAAGCCACACGTGAGGTAGTAGCTCAAAACAATATTGATGCTACAATTACCAAAGTGGAAGATATAATGGAAATAATGAACTTCAACGTCATGACCACACCGGCCCTGGTTGTTAATGGAAAAGTAGTGGTAAAAGGACGTATACCTTCTAACGATGAATTAAAACAAATTCTAACAAATAAAATCTATATTATATGAAAAAGCTAATTTCATTATCTGTAGTAATGCTTTTTGTATTGTCTTTCTTTTCGGTTAATAGTTTTGCTGCTGATAAAAAAACAAAGACAGCAGTTTCCAAAGCCCCTAAGGTTGAAGTATATTACTTCCATTTTACCCGCCGGTGTGTAACATGTAATGCCGTAGAGAATGTTACAAAAGAGGCGATAGCCGAAATGTATCCTCAACAGTTAAAAGCGGGAAAAATTACTTTTACAGGAGTGAATTTGGATGAAGAAGGCAGTAAAGCAATAGCCGAAAAATGTAAAGCAGAAGGACAAGCACTGCTGGTTATTAGTGGTGGTAAACGTATTGACCTTACTGACAAAGGTTTTATGTATGCCCGTAGCAAGCCGGAGAACTTGAAAAAGGAATTGAATAATACGATAGATCCGCTTTTGAAATAATTTGAAGATTTGAAAATTTTATAATTTGAAAATGTGCTAATTTGAAAATGTATTTATGGTATAAAGATGAGTTCAGGAATTGGAAATGAGAAAATTTTAGAATAATAAGTATGCGAAACGACAAACAGAATCCAATTGTAGATAAATCATTTCAATTTGCAGTTGAGATAGTTGAATTTTGTGATTTGCTCTACGAGAACAAAAAATATGTAATAGCACAGCAATTGTTGAAATCAGGAACGTCAATTGGTGCTAACATACGTGAAGCACAAAATGCTGAAATTAAGGCGGATTTTATTCATAAAATGAAAATTGCTGCAAAAGAGGCAGATGAAACCGAGTATTGGTTGTTAATTTGCAAATATTCAAATTCCTACCCAACAAATCTGGATTTAATCGAGAAGGTAAACGAATTACTAAGAATTCTATCAAAAATTATTAGTTCATCCAAATCTTAACAACCTATTCATTTTCAAATTGATTAGCCCATCAAAAAATCATCCTAAATCATTATTTTCAAATTTTCAAATTAACCCATTTTCAAATCAGCACATTTTCAAATTAGTAACATGGAATTCCTTCAAAGCATATTAGATAACACGCAATATTCATTTATCACCGCTATCATTTTGGGATTAATGACAGCCATTAGTCCTTGCCCGCTGGCAACCAACATTTCTGCTATCGGGTTTATTAGTCGCGACCTGAAAGACAGTAAACGGGTGTTTATTAGTGGATTGGTTTATACGCTTGGCAGGGCTATTAGTTACACCGGTCTGGCATTAATTATTTTCTTCGGAGCCAGCAAAATGAACGTTTCCATGCTGTTTCAGGGTTGGGGCGAAAAACTGTTAGGTCCAATCATGATACTTATCGGACTATTTATGCTCGATGTAATCAAAATTAAACTTCCGGGTATGTCCGGGTTGACTGATAAAATTGGCGAACGAAGCAAAGGAAGTTACTGGAGTACTTTATTACTGGGAATGGTTTTTGCTATGGCATTTTGTCCCTATAGCGGTGTATTGTATTTTGTAATGCTTATTCCCATGACCGTAGCCAGTGCAAGTGGTTTATACCTTCCTGTTTTATTTGCCATAGCTACAGGTTTACCCGTCATTATTTTTGCATGGCTATTAGCCTACGCAGTCGGTAATGTCGGCAAGTTGTACAATCAGATCAAAACTTTTGAACTTTGGTTCAGACGGGTTGTTTCGGTAATTTTTATCGGCGTAGGGATTTACTATGTCGTTATCTTTTTTATTTAATACTCAGGCCACATTCTTTAGGAATAAAAATGTGGTCTTTTTTTACTCTTAATGTTCGTAATATGACGAACTATAATCAATTTCAACTATGGAAAAAATAAAAAAAAACAGGCTTATTCTTTCTTTATCAGCAGGATTGCCGGCTTTGATACTTCTTTATCATTTCTTACAACGATTAGTTAATTATTTTACGTATAATTTGCTGGGATTAAATCCGGATTCACATTTTGGTACTTCGGTGAACTTCTTCTTCTACGATACGATAAAGATCTTAATACTGCTTTTCGTTATCAGTTCGCTTATGGGAGTGATCAATGCCTATTTCCCAATAGAACGACTGCGTGTTTATCTGACCACCAGAAAATTATTCGGATTGCAGTATGTGTTTGCATCCTTTTTTGGCGCCATCACTCCGTTTTGTTCCTGTTCGTCTATTCCATTATTCATTGGTTTTGTAAAAGGTGGTATTCCACTCGGGGTTACTTTCGCGTTTCTGATTACTTCTCCTTTGGTTAATGAAGTAGCAGTGGCGATGTTTTTGGGCCTTTTCGGATGGAAAACCACGTTGATTTATGCAGGAAGCGGAATTGTAATGGGTATTGTCGGTGGCTTTATTCTGGGCAAATTTAATCTGGACAGATATCTTAGTCACTGGGTAAAAGAATTACAAGCCAATTCGGAGAAAGAAGCTGAAAACTGGGAAAAAGAGAAAACGCCGTTTATCGACCGCTTACCGGCTATTATTAAAGAAGGATGGGATATTGTAAGTAAAGTGCTTATTTATGTAATTATAGGTATCGCGATTGGCGCTGCCATGCACGGTTATGTTCCTGAGAATTTCTTTGCAAAATACCTTTCGGCCGAAAGATGGTATGCCATGCCGTTAGCCGTTCTTGCCGGTGTACCTATGTATGCCAATGCAGCAGGAATAATTCCGGTTATTCAGGTTTTTGTGGCCAAGGGTGTACCGCTGGGTACAGCCCTTGCATTTATGATGGCGGTAGTGGGACTTTCACTTCCTGAAGCAACATTGCTCAAAAAAGTAATGACCTGGAAACTGATAGGGATATTTTTCGGAACGATTTCAATCTTCATAATTATTCTTGGTTACCTTTTCAACTGGATACTTTGAGATTTGTAACATAAATATAATGCAAATTATTTTGTCATAACAAAACAATGTCGTATGTTTGCGACATAAAACAAAGATATTATGAGAAAACCAGAAGTGTTTGATACAGAACTGCAAGAGTTGGCAGCATTTGCCAAAGTAATATCACATCCGGCGCGTTTGGCCATTTTAAAGTACCTGGCCGAAACGAAAACCTGTATTTCGGGAGATATTTCAGATAAGCTGCCGCTAAGCCGCACAACTGTTTCGCAACACTTGAAAGAATTGCGGGATATGGGATTGATACACGGAACTATTGATGGATTGAAAATTAATTATTGCCTGTGCAATTCTTCTATAAATGAATATCTGGAAAAATTCGACCGGTTTTTCGGTGACATCAAATCTGCCGAAATTAGTTGCATTACCAACTGCGATTAATTCTCACATCTTCAATTTGACACATTTTTAAATTTTCAAATTGTCACATCTTCAAATTTTCAAATTGTAAAAATATGAAAGTATTAATTCTTTGCACCGGAAATTCCTGCCGCAGCCAGATGGCTCACGGCTTTTTACAATCGTTCGATCCTCGTATTACCGTTTGTTCGGCTGGTACGCAAGCCTCGGGCAAACTCAACCAAAAAGCGGTTGCGGCCATGAAAGAGGCCGGAATTGACATTAGTCATCACACTTCCGATTCGGTGGACAAATACCTGAAAGATGAATGGGATTATGTAATTACCGTTTGTGGTGGTGCCAACGAGGAATGTCCTGCGTTTTTCGGAAAAGTGAAACATCGTTTGCATATTGGTTTTGATGATCCAAGTCACGCAGTGGGAACGGAGGAATTTATCTGGAGTGAATTTATCCGTGTACGCGAAGAGATAAAGGAAGGGTTCTACAAATTTTACACAGAACAAATCAAGCCCCAGTTATAATAAATTTGAAGATGTGGCAATTTGAAGATTTGAAAATGAAGATTGAGTAATCACAAATTCTCAAATTCTCTTTAATTTTCAAATTAGCTCATTTTCAAATTTTCAAATTATACGTACATTTTCAAATTTTCACATTTTCAAATTATTAAATTATGAGTTCAACTTCAAAACTTTCTTTTCTCGACCGCTATCTCACACTCTGGATTTTCCTGGCCATGTTTATCGGTGTATTTTCAGGATGGATGTTTCCTGCTGTTGCTGAATTTTGGAACAGTATGTCATCCGGTACAACCAATATCCCGATTGCCATTGGGCTGATAGTGATGATGTATCCGCCGCTGGCAAAAGTGAAATATGAAGAGTTGGGCGAGGTATTTAAAAACACAAAAGTACTCGGATTGTCGCTGGTCCAAAACTGGATCATTGGTCCGGTATTGATGTTTGCCCTTGCCGTTCTGTTATTCAAATTATTCCCTGGTGAAAACAACTCCAACCTGCCGTATGTCTACGGAATAATCATGATTGGGTTAGCTCGTTGTATTGCCATGGTTATTGTTTGGAACGATCTGGCAAAAGGAGACGCACAGTATGCAGCCGGATTGGTAGCCTTCAACAGTATTTTTCAGGTACTTTTCTTCTCGGTGTATGCATACTTTTTTATCGCCATTGCTCCGGGTTGGTTTGGAATTCCTACCAGCGATGCGGTGGCAAAAATTACCATCGGCCAAATTGCCGAAAGTGTGTTCATTTACCTCGGCATTCCATTTATTGCCGGTTTCCTGACCCGCTTTATCCTTGTCCGGGTGAAAAGCAAAGAGTGGTATCACACCAAATTTATCCCGAAAATCAGTCCGCTGACACTCATCGCACTGCTTTTTACCATTATTGTGATGTTCTCGCTTAAAGGCGAATATATTGTTAAAATTCCGGGTGATGTAGTGCTGATAGCAGTTCCGTTGCTTATGTACTTTGTCATCATGTTCATCACCTCATTCTGGATGAGTAAAAAAGCGGGTGCCACGTACGAACAATCAACCACCCTGTCGTTTACCGCTGCCAGCAATAATTTTGAGTTGGCTATTGCCGTAGCCATTGCCGTTTTTGGAATTAATTCAGGTGAAGCATTTGCCGCTGTTATCGGTCCGTTGGTGGAAGTTCCGGTAATGATTGGCCTGGTGAATGTTGCCTTTGCTTTCAGAAAGAAGTGGTTCTGAAAAAACAGATAACCCGTCGATTTGCGGGTTATCTGTTTTATTCAAATTTCGTGATTTACTGAATTTTTATATTGCTGCCCCTGGATCGTTGAGTGTTCATGGATTGCCTTCCGGTATTACGGTTTGAGCTGTTGTTTGTATTTCTGTTGACGGAGTTGTTGGTGCTTCTGTCAGTGTTTTGTTTTGCTTGCTTATCCGTTTCTTCGCCTCCCTCAGTAGGAAATCCGGGTTTCTTTTCACTTTCAGTTCGCTTGGGTGGAGCTGTCCTCGCAAATTTTAGAAACACATCTTCCATTTTAGAAGGCCTTTCAGTCTCGTACCAATAAAAGTTTCGAAGATACAGGTCATTTTCTGCCAGATCAATGATCGGATACATTGAACCGCTCGAAGCGGTGGTGAGAATTATTCGCTCCACTTTCTTATCCTTCAGATACATACGTACATAACTGCTCACCGTTTTATTCAATCCGATTATCTCCCTGGTTTTTTCATCCCTGGGAAAATAAATTGTTTCGGCATTTCCATCCACATCCACACGGCGTAGTTGATTGCTATCGAGATAAGCAGTTATTTCCTTTCCCGACAACTGGTTGTAATAATCGAGGGTATCTTTCTGAATGGCCATGGCCGATTGATCGATGTAGATTTTTTCCACCTTTTTATTTTTGGTGAAAGCCGAAATTTTATCACCCATCAACTGATTATTGTCCGACCACAGTACCGGCAAAGCCGTGAGGTGCATAATGGAATCGCGCGAAGTGTAGAAAAGCGAATCGCACATTCCCTGAACATCCACCCGAAAAAATCGTACATTTTTCTGAGCTTTTACGGCATCGTAAATGGAGTCTTTGAAATTATAGAGCGTATCGGCACTGAGAAAAAGTGAGTCTTTCCCGGACCAGTCAATTAACAGCGCTGAGTCTGTTGCCAGACCCTTTTCTTTTGCCTCATCGTACGACACGAAATTGCCGTAAAGCGTGGTTTTTTGCTTTGGGTCGTTGAGTTCGACATTGGAGAAAGCTTCGCTATACTTATTTTTTTTATCGTAAAAAATGGTGTCACCCACCAGCGTTTTTCCATCGTTTTGTTCCACAAACGATCGGTCAAGAAGCATCATACGGTCTTTGGCCGTATCGTACCAGCCCAGTTTACTGTAGATATTCGTTTTTTCCTCGTAGAGCACATGTGAGTCGCCCACAATATCGGCAATCGAAGTTTTGGTATTATACTTCAGGGTATCTGATGTGAGTGTGAAATTGGGATTGGTCATTTTCACATCATCCTTGAATAGTGCTTGTCGGGTAGCGGGGGAGTACTGACCCCACACAGAGGTAAGCACATTGACGTCATCCACCACTTTGCCACCGGTGTAGTAATAAGCCAGATTGGCGGTGCGGTCGTAGTTCATGCTATCGGTGGTGAGCGTGGTGTTGCGGTTCACCATTTTCACATTATCGCGCAGACGTGCCAGGCGGGTGTTTCCGTCGTAGTTGAGGTAATCGCCGTAAATAAACAGTGTGTCACCCTGCACCATTTTTATTCGCCCGAATGCATCAAACGTGTTGTTCACATCATTGAAATAAGCACTGTCGCAGTGCAGTACGGCATTTTCATGTCTGAAGCGCACATTCCCTTTCAACACCTGAATGTCGGGAAACATCACCTGATCAAAAAAAAGTGCATCACTGTTTTCAAGATAAATGAGCGACGATTTTGGATATTTAGCCGGATTGGCCGGCTTGAAAACGGTAGTGCCTACAGGTGGTGGCTGATAAGCCGGTGCTTTTCCTCCCCGACCGTTAGCGGGAGTAGCCGGTTTTGGTTGCTGATTTTTCTGATACTGAAGTACTTCATTGCGGAGTTGGCCGGGTGTGTAAGCCTGTGCCTCCAGCTCGGGCAAAAAAGTCAGGGTCATGATTGCAGCAATCAGAACCCTGATCAGATCAGTATTTCGTAGGTTTATTGTCATCGAAAATACAGTGAAATAATCTATTCTTTAATCCAGCCTTTGTACTGGAAGTTGCAATCGCGCCATTCGGGCTTGATGCTGATATAGGTTTCTTTTTGTTTTTTGGAGATCCAGTTGTGCAAAAATTCCTGTTTTTTATTACCTTCCAGGATATTTTTCAGTATCTGATAATCATCCATAATGTTGGCTTTATGTGTAGGAGTTTTGCTTTTTAGTTTTACGATGGTCACCATTTCTTTTCCGGTAAGGGGATCAATCATCGTAAACGCTTTGGACACTTCTCCGATATTCATGCTGTAAGCCGCTTTGGCTACTTCGGCAGGAAGGTCCTGATATTCAAATTTGGAATTTCCGGTGTTTGGATTTACCATCAGTCCGGCATTCATGGCGGTGTTACGGTCCATGGAGTAATGCATTACGGCTTGCTCAAAGGTGATTTTATTCTGACGGATAAGATCGCCCAGCGAATCCAGCCGGTTAATCCCTTTTTGCTTGTCTTCGATTGATGCACGCGGTTTGAGCAGGATGTGCCGGCAATTCACTTTGTCGCCACGCTTGCCGATAAGTTGAATTATGTGAAATCCGAACTGAGATTCTACAATGCGTGAAACTTTTTTTGGATCCTGCAGGTTAAAGGCTACAGCTGCAAATTCAGGATCGAGGGTGGCACGGGCGGTAAAACCCAGTTCACCGCCTTTCACGGCACTTCCGGGATCTTCGGAGTAGAGGCGTGCCAGCAGGCTGAAATCATTGGGATTGGCAGTGGCGCGTTCGGTAAATTCACGCAGTTTTTCTTTCACACGGTTAACTTCGGTAAGTGGTATGGGTGGATTCACTGACAGAACCTGCAGTTCTACCTGTTCGGGGATGGTGGGCAGACTGTCCTGTGGTATTTTGCTGAAATGGCGGCGAACTTCGGCGGGTGTAGCCTGTATGCCGCTTACCAGCTGACTTTGCATCTGTTCTATCAGCGCCTGACTTTTATATTTGTCGCGGATGATTTCACGCAACTGTGCTACCGTTTTGTGTGAATATTCCTCGGCTTTTTCTACCGACCCCACATCGGCAATGTATTTGTTCAGATCGGCTTCGGCAAGCGATGCTATGTAACCTTCATTTACTGTAACACTGTCGAGTGCAGCCTGATGAAGGAATAGCTTCTGAATGGCCATCTGCTCGGGTATGATGCAATAGGCATTTCCCTGTATGGGTTGGCGGCGCATTTCTGCATCAAGCAAAACAGCTTCCACATCGGATTTGAGAATGGCTTCGTCACCCACAATCCAGATTACTTCATCAATTATATTTTTCTTTTGAGCGGATAAACCGGAAAAAATTAAAAGGAAAGCTATTAAAATCAGTGATATTTTACGCATTTTTTCTTTTTTAGCCGATAACCGGGTTTAGTTAGCGGATTTGTTTAATGATTATGTCTTTTTTGAGCGATGATCCGTGCCTGCCGGCAGTGAAATCGTATTTTTTTATTTCTTAAAGTAATTAATGGAGCCCTCTTCCTTTGCATCCTTGTAAATATCGTTTTCGAACTGAATGATAAAGTCCGATTTCTTCTTGTTTAGCAGGATGGATGATATTTTTTTCTTAGCCAGGTCGTAAGGTTCTGTTTGTCCGGTGGGTATCGAACTCACAATTCGGAGAAGATACATTTTTGTACTGTCGGATGTCTCGGCGAATGATGTTGATCTGACAAATACTCCGGAATCTTCAATTCTGAAGGGAGCTTTTTTCAGTATTTCGCCGAATGAAGTCCAGTTATTCATGAAATAATCGTAGCTGATGGCATTCTTCAGGCTGTATTTTTCAATGTTTTCCAGCGATTTTGTGTTGCTAAGTCTGACCCATTCGCGAACTTTGTCTATTTGTGGTGCGTTTTTGGGCACTATGAGCAATAAACCCTTTATCAGATTTTCCTGACTGATGAGTTGAGATTTATAGGTTTCATAGAATTTTTTCATTTCATCTTCGGTCACTACGCCCGAAAGGCGCTCTTTGATGAGTGCCTGCTCATATTCGTTGATGATGAGCGACTTACGATACTCTTCCACCCGTTTTTCTATGTCGTTCAACTTATTGATGTTACGTTTGGCATTCTCATACACCAATACATCTGTTACCCATTTCTTAATGTAACGTTCGGCTATATCTGCGCTGTCAATAAGGGAGGCTGTGGCAGGAATGATCTGATCTATTTCGTCCTGATACAGAAATTTTCCTTCCACTTCCAATACCGGTGTTCGCTTGATATCGCCGCCTTTATCAGAACAAGCTAAAGCACTTATGGTGAGTATGAAGAAAAAAAACTTTTTCATTAGCTTAAAATACAGTCATTTCAATACACAGCGATGCCAAAATAAACGTTCAAAGGTAGAACTTTTATTTTGGCAATCGTTAATTAATTAGTTTTTCTTAACCGTTTTCAGTACTTTTTCGTCAACAGTGAATGTGTATTTCTGCCGGAGCGTTTTAATCCATTCTTTTTCAAGATAATCCTGATAATCGGCAGTAATCACACCCCGTACATCGGTATAGTCTTCGGGCATTGTTTTGAGTACTTTGCCACTGATAAAGTAGAAGGGGTAATCTTTGTTGGGTTCAACCACTCCTTTTTTGAAGATATTAGCATCAATCACCTTGTTTTCGCCTTCGACCCACAGTCCTTTTTCCACCTTCACGTACTGGATGCTGTCGTTAAGTCGTTGATAGAGGTATTTGTCAATCGAATCATTGGCAGCGCGTTTCACTATCAGTTGGGCAGCTTTCAGGGTCGGTTTGTTTTTGCAATACACAATACGCCCTTTGTAATGTGGTTTCTGCCAGGCATAGTTAGTCTTATTGGTTTCAAAGAATTTGGTCAGTCCTTTGGTATCTTTTGAGGCTTTTTCCCACACTTCGCGGTTGCTTACTTCGAACAGCAGAATACCGTCGTGAT
>CALMZF010000358.1 GCA_937870645.1 uncultured Paludibacter sp.
AGTTGGCGTAAGCATGCCGTAATCATTTTTATCCGTAGAATCAAAACTGAATTCGAGGCAGTCAACTGAATCAAACCCTGCCAGATTGACTTTTGTCCAGTCCCTGACTACTACGGATTTACCATCACGGAAGTCAGCCAGGTAAAATTCCTGTTTTGCTGTTACCTGATTACCTGTAAATCCTTCGACGATAACCTTGAAGTAATCGCCGGCTGTAAACTTGCGCGCCAGACCCGAACCTTCGGTGATGGCTTTGTACGCCCAGGTTGAGTTAGTTAACATTAGGCTTTTCACTCCGGTATTAATGTGTTCCGGAAAATTAATTTTTCCGCTTTCAAATATAACTCCAAATTGTTTGGAACCCATTGCACCTTTACCGGCTATGGTGCTGTACTGATTTTCGTAACCGTTGGTTTTGGTATCCCTTTTGGCCGATACAGCGAAACCTTTCCACGAAAAGTAATCAGACGTATAGATATTAACAAGCTGTACCGAACCTGTTTTAATATTCTTGTAATAATTGGTTACACTGCCCCATTGAGTGGTTTCCACTGTTTTTGTACCCGTCAGGTCGGAGCCGTTGTAAATACTGTCAGTTAGTTGTACATCTTCAAAATCAATCAGTACAGTGATGTTGTCTTCTTTCTTTTCGCAAGATACAAAAAACAAGGCGGTTAACGTAATCAATAAAAGCAAGTTTAGTTTCTTCATTTTTTTTGAATATTAATAGTTTATGAATAGATAGTCCTGATTCACAAAATTGTAAATGCATTTGAGGAAACCAACGACGCGCTGATAATAAAGAATTTGTACAAACAATGAGTGTAGTGCAGATTCTTTTTGCCTTTTATTCCCGAAAGCAAAAAACAATTTTCAAATATTGGCAGGTCTTCTGACTTACTCCCGTATCTGAACGCCTTCCCGATCTTTCATCAGTGGCATAAGTGTGTTCAGCACGTTTGGATAGAGTTCACAGCAGCGGGTACTGTTCCGGATTTTAACCGGATTCCCTTTTTACCGGAATTTTGAATAAAATGCCGGCACCAATTTGTTCTGCAAAAGTAGGCAATAAATTCAATAAACCAAATTTTATTTATCAACAATATTGACCGGTGTCGATTTTTCTGTAATTTTGATTTTTAATTATGCTTATGAATCAAGCTACCCGAATATTTATTGACGAACATACCAACGATGATGTTGCTCTGCTGAGTTTGCAGGCAGCCCGATTCCCTGACGTGGATATGCCTTTTGCCATCAGGCAGATTAGCGGAAAACAGAAAGTGAGAGAGAAAATACCCACATTTTATAATTGTCGGGAACTGCTCTATCCTCTCAAACTATCGCTGGAACAGTCATCATCCGAAATTACGGCAAAACATAAGTCAGCCTTATGCGAAGGAGAAGTTTTGTATGACCTGACTGGGGGCTTCGGAGTTGATTGCTTCTTTCTTTCATCCCGTTTTCGTCAGGTTTTTTATGTGGAAGCTCAGACAGAGTTATGTCAGTTGGCCGAACATAATTTTTCAGCTTTGGGACGAGCGAATATCTCCATTATCAACGATACGGCAGAAAATTTTCTGAACAATTGCGGGGATGCTCACTGGATTTATCTGGACCCGGCTCGAAGACTTGAAAGTGGCAAAAAAGCCGTGCTCCTCTCCGACTGTGAACCAAATGTGGCACTTCTGCAGGATAAGTTACTAGAAAAATCCACCCGAGTGATGATAAAACTCTCGCCTATGTTCGATATTGCTGCTCTCAGGCATGAGCTGAAGCATATCCGGGAAATACACATCGTAGCTGTGGCCAATGAGTGCAAGGAAATTATTGTCATGATGAAAAAAAATCACATGGAGCAACCTGCCATCATAACTACCAATTATTCCAAAAGTGGAACAATTGAAAAATTTGAATTTACAACCGGTGATGAACAGGGTGCTGAAATAACATTCACCACTGCTCTCCGGCAATATTTGTATGAACCGAATGCTGCCATTATGAAAAGCGGAGCCTTCGGACTGATAAGTGAGAAATTCAGATTAAGTAAATTGCACATAAACAGTCATCTGTATACTTCTGATTGTCTAATTGATGATTTTCCGGGACGTATATTTTGCGTGCAAACTACTATTGATTTCAGCAAGAAATCTCTCAGTAATCTGAACGATGAAGTGAAAAAAGCGAATCTGACTATTCGGAATTTCCCGCTGACAGTGAATGAATTGCGAAAAAAATTGAAAATTCCGGAAGGAGGAGATGTGTATCTTTTTGCCACTACCCTGGCTGATAATAAAAAAGTATTGGTGAAATGCTCCAAAGTGAAATAAGTCTATGAAACCTGTCTATTTTAAAGATCAATTTGAATTCCGCCAATGGCTCGCTGAAAATCATGCCGATAAAAATGAATTGTTGGTTGGGTTTTACAAAATCAGCACCGGAAAACCTTCCATGACCTGGAGCGAATCGGTCGATCAGGCTATCTGTTACGGTTGGATCGATGGAATTCGCAAAACAGTAGATGCCGAAAGCTACTGCATACGTTTCACTCCCCGTAAGCCCACAAGTACCTGGAGCAAGGTCAACATTCAAAAAGCTGAATGCCTGATCAAAAACGGACTGATGACTGCTTCCGGGCTGGAAGCATACAATAAACGAAGCATGGAGAATTCGGGAATATATAGTTTCGAAAATGAAGTGAAGGTACTACCATTGGAATTTGAAAGAAAATTCAGGACAAACCATATTGCGTGGGATTTTTTCTGCAAACTTACACCACCATCGTATCGAAAAACGGTTATCCACTGGATCTTGTCGGCCAAGCAGGAAATTACACGCATCTCCCGGCTTGAAAAACTAATTGCAGCCAGCGAACAACAAAAACGGATTTATTGAGAACAATAAAAGGAGAAAACACATTCATTTTCTCCTTTCACATTGACAATATAATCAATTATATTTCACCATTTTGAATAAAATATCCGCGGACTGACATTGATGCTCAGCCATCCCCAGTCCTGCCACGAGGAATGATTTCCTCCTTTTACAAAATCCATGGTAGCTGTTCCAAACATTGTGGAATAACCACCCGAGAGTTTCACATCTTTCGCTATTGCCCAATCCAACTGAAAATCAATTTCGGAACCTAATCCTCGTTTCAATTTCAGGTTCTCCCTGTACACATCGGATGTGGTGGAAAAGTAATGATAATTGGCTGCTAATGTGAGATTTGTTTCCGGTTTTACGTTTATTCCCACATAAATATCTGCCAAACCGGGATTAAGATTATTGGTAAATGAACTTGCATAAAAATAATCCATCGAACCGTAAAACTTATGATGTGTACCAAATAAGGGATTGAAAGCATTGATGACGGCATGATTGTCGGTATTGCCTTCACCGCTCAGATAATCGACTCCACCCGTGAGCGCTACTTTTGGCGAAATATCATACATTCCCTTCAGAGCAAGAAGGTAAGCAGATACCTGACTTTTCCCGGCATTATTTCCGGTCTGATAGTAACCCGAAAAATTTAATCCAAGTTCCTTTGACGGTTTCAGGAGCATAAACGTCCCGATTGTTTGCATATTGGTCACTTCGGATACTCCGGCTGAAAAATTTCCTGTTTCGTAACCCAGGTTCATAATCATAACCGAAGGTTTGAATGCCGCATTACCATTGAACTGATACCAAAGTGTCTGCATGGTTTTATAAGGCTGAGCAGCAATATAATAGGTGCCTCCAATTCGTTTTTCTTCGTTTTGGTTGAATGCCAGTACAGCATGCAGTTTGTGTTCTTTGTTCTCGAAACCAAGTTTAATGGCATCGTGACTGCGTCCATTTACATTCCAGTCGAGTGCCCCCAGCAGGCGTTCATCGTCATAAACCAACGACTGACGGCCAAACTTGGCAAAAAGTCCGCCGGTAGTTGATAGTTTTGCCCATGCTTCGTAAATACTGACATTAGCCGTTTTGTTTATTTGCGGCATATCACCCCAAACTCCCGTATTTTGCAACGAAAGCCCCATGCTCAACCCTTTGCGGGCATAATCCAGCGATAAACGGGTTCGGTTATTGATAAATGCAGCTGCCTTATCATTTTCATTTCGGGGAAATAAAACGCCATTACGATATTCTGCTCTTGGTCGCAACTGAAATGTCAGGGAAAATTCATTCTCTTTTGGGGCTTGCTGTTCCTGAGAAAAGATTAATGAACTTCCAATTAACAAACTAATAATCAATAATTTTGTTTTCATAATCTTACTTATTTAGATTATATATTTTTTTCTATTCCACATTATAGGTGTGTACACTTACCCCTTTAGCCGATGGCAGGTAGTTGATGCCATACCAGCATACCTGCAACAAGACAAATGAGAAAACCAGCACTGCCAGTGAACGTTTGATGTGTTTGGGACGGTGATTGCGGTAATGAATATACACCAGAAAACTCAGCCAGGTAGCAGCTGCCCAGGTTTCTTTGGGGTCCCAGCTCCAGTAGGTACCCCAGGCTTCTTTTGCCCAAAGTGCTCCCATCATCATACCGAGCGTAAGAAAAGCAACTCCCACATAGACAAGATTGTCCAGCAAATCCATTACATTATCCTCGGGTTTTTTATCTCCTTTTTTTATTAAAAGGTAAAGTGCAATAACTGCGGCAGCTCCGAGCATGGCATACGAAAACATATAAACTATCACATGAGGTGCAAACCACGGACTTTGCAGTGCGGGCATCAGTGTTTTATTGTGAATTTCGGGTTTCAGGAGATTGACACAAATAAATACGAAGGACAGAACCGTGCTGAAAGTAAGTATCCACTTATAATTCCACCGCAGATAAGTTATCAGTCCGGCAACGGGCAGAAAAAACGAATACCACAATCGGGTTTCGCCCATTGTGCGCAACGGCGGACGCTCCAGCGAAATCCACATACCGGCGATATAGGCGCCAAACACAAGCAATCCCAGAAAAGTAATCACTACGGCAGTATTTCTCTTATCTCTGAATGAGACAGATAAGCACCTACAGCCCACAGAATGACAGCAGGTAAGGCAAAATATATAAATGTGGTCCAGGACATACTCAAATATTTGATAGAGAATTAAATCTCTGTGATTTCTAACTTCTAACTTCTGATTTCTAACTTCTTACTTCTAACTTCTTACTTCTAACTTCTGATTTCTAATTTCTAACTTCTAATTTCTTTTCGCAAATACAAAAAGAGATACAGCCCCGCACATCATCATGATTATTCCGGTATAAACCAGCCAAAGCCACGGATCTTTCACCAGTTCGAGTTTGGTTACCTCGCTCCATTTTCCTCTCCGCTCATCGTATCCGGTCTGATATATTTTCCATCCATCCACTTTCAGGGGTTTATTTACTTCTATCACCGAACGGAAACTTTTACCGTTTTTAGAATATACATTAACATCTGATGCATACTTTTTAGGTTCACGATCGGGCATTACCACACTCGTTTTTTTATTCAATGTGAGGGCATTGTACGGAAAAACGTAACTGCCACAACTCACCCACCCTTTAGCTGTCTCTTTTGTTTTTTTATTATTGGCTTCCACAAATACAGCTGCTGCACCTCCATCGGAGAAATACGGAACATAACGAACCGAATCGGTTGCTATGACCGGAGCCGAACTCTCCAGCATTTTTGTTACTTTCAACGTCCAGCCCAATAATTCAACTTTTACGGGTGACTTTTCTATCAACACACTGGCTGGCTGGTTGGTCGGCAGGGTTTTACCTGTTTCACTGTCAATAATCATCAGTTTGGGAGGATATTCATCAATGCTAAACTGATTAAGTTCCAATGCCAAAGGCAGTTCAACCACCTCATTTTTATCATTGGTTGCCCGCCATTCAGGCAGTTCTTTGCCAACAATCATTTGCAGCCGCTGCATATCGGCTCCACCAAGAACTCCGGCAAACAATGCGATAAACAACCCGAGATGATTTAGGATGAAGGGAATATCTTTCTTCCAACTGAAATGCTGCAACCGACGAAGGATAACAAGCCCCAGCACCATTTCGAGGTAAACAAAAAGCAACACAAATGACCAGGCAGATAGCATCTGAGTAAAACCGATGACATTCAGCAAACCGGCTTCAGTGCTGACACCGGAGTGCTGGCGAATAAGCCCCATGACAATTACTAAAATCAGAAACGACGATACCGAAGTGATGGTGGCTTCCATCCCCGAGAACCAACGAATTTGTCGGTTTTTACGTGAAAGGATGTGCAAACCGGTCAGCAGAAAAATAAATAATAAACCTGATATAAAATTTACCGGAAACGATAGAAAATCGGTACTAAACCTACCGATACTGAGTTGTAAGAGAATGCCGGTTGTGAATAAACCGGCATTTATAGCAAATCCTTCTTTATAACCCCAGGGGTATTTCCACATACTATTTCGTTGTTTATTCTATTTGGCTGCAATAATTCGGTTTTCTGCTTTTGCTTTTTTAAGCCATTCGGGAACTATTTCTTTCATGAATTTGTCCTTATTCTTTCTTTCGGTGGGAATATCCAGGCCAATGTATTTTTGTGCTTTCTCTTTGGTAGAAATATCAGGCAAAGGCACATCACCGCTAAATCCTAGTTTTGCCAGCACTTTGGCGTTGGCCAGTCGTGCCTGCATGGCTCTGTCGATGCCGTGACTCAGTACACGTTGAATTTCCTGAGGTGCGTGAAATGCTGCTCCATGCGATGCCACACCATAATCCCAGCGCCATTGTGCCTGACGGATAAAATTCAAAACGGGTTTCATCTGCACTTCAGTTGCCCCTTTTTCCCAGGCAAATTTTGCTTCAATGTGTGCTTTGGCGAGTTCTTCTTCCAGTCGGGTACGGGTTTCATTCACTTTGCGTTGACGATCGTACACATTCTGCCGGAGTGTTTCTTCTGACTCCCGATGACATACCAGACAGGTGCGATCCATCATTGCCAGCGGACTTTGAATGTGATGATCGCTGAATTTTATACCTCCTTCGCTTTTGTAAGGCATGTGACAGTCGGCACAGGCCACTCCGCGCTGACCGTGAATGCCAAACTGGGCGATTTCATAATCGGGATGCTGTGCTTTGAGAATGGGTGCACGGCTCAGGGCATGGGTGTAATCGGCATAATCCGTTTCGTCGTAATATTTCTCCATATCTTCCACTGTAGTTCCTTTGTCCCAGGGGAATGTGAGGTATTTTCCTTCTCCCTTGAAAAAATATTCCACATGGCACTGCGCACATACCAACGAACGCTTTTCCTGCAAGGTGGCCTTGGTAATATCTTTTCCCTGACGGGCAAATGCTTCTTTCAGCGCAGGACGACTAATGTGAAGATCCATATTTTCAGGATCGTGGCAATCGGCACATCCGATAGGATTAACTATTTCGGCACCAAGAGCGCCCCATTTTTTGTGATAGAATGAATCCACACCCAGTTTTTCCATCATTCGCGGTACATCCGGACTTTTGCATGTCCAGCAGGTTGCCGGCTGAGGTCCGTCTTTGTCGGTCATGGGCGCACCGGTACGTAAAGTTCGGGTGATGTCCTCAATAGCATGCATGTGGCCTCTGGGTGAAGTGTAATCTTTCGAAAATGCATATCCTGCCCACAATATTACCATGTTGGGACGCTCAGCCAACACATCCACTGCCTGATTGCCGTTAAATTCACT
>CALMZF010000359.1 GCA_937870645.1 uncultured Paludibacter sp.
ATCCTGCATCCTGCTTGGCAGGAAAACGGCCGAACTGCTCAAAACACCCGAACCGGTTGACCCAAGCTGCCATTAAAAGCTTTTGCTTTCGTTTTTCAACTTGGATTTGAATGAATTGGTAAGAATTCCTGAATGTACTAAAGCCTAAATAAACCTGAGATCGATGAAATAGAAGAATATTTAAATGCTGATAAAATTCTGACCAGCAATAAGGTAATAAGGTTTTCTTTATTTTAGCAATTTCTACTAAGGTTTTCATTCTTTTTTATAAAACCTTATTTTCAAAATAATTAACCTTAGTAGAACTGTAATTACCCTGAACCCTAACCTTATTTACAGATTTTTATAAAATTTGTTATGTCGAACTCACATTAAAATACAAGACCGCCATGGAAGAATTAACGCTCATCACTCCCACCTTTCTGTTTTCGGCGGTTTCGCTTATTCTGCTGGCCTACACCAACCGCTTTCTGGCGTACACATCGCTGGTTCGGAATTTGAAAGTTAAATACATGGAGAATAAATCCAGTGTAACCAAAGCGGAAATTGAAAACCTGAAAAAACGGTTGAAACTGACCCGCCTGATGCAATTGTACGGGGTGGCGAGTTTACTGCTCTGCGTTGCCACTATGTTCCTGATATATATTGGATTGCAAACTGTTTCAGCCGTCATTTTCGCAGTAGCCCTGTTGTTTCTCATCATTTCACTGGCTTTGTCAGTCTGGGAAATCAACATCTCGTCCAAGTCTATTCAGATACATTTGAGCGATATGGAGGCAAAATAAATCTTCGACTAGCGGCCCCCTAACCCCCTAAAGGGGGAATATTGGTGCAAAAATTCAATATTCAAAAAAAAAAACAAGCACTCAAAAAATAATACCACTTATAAAAACCACAAATGATGGAAAAACCAACTACAAATTCCCCCTTCAGGGGGTTAGGGGGCCACGGGTTAGGGGGCCACTCTCACGGCTTCGTCCGGGTAGCAGCTGCCGTACCCGAGCTTCGCGTGGCCGACTGCGCTTTCAATGCTTCCAAAATCAAGGAACTGATAGTGAAAGCAGCCGCTGAAGGCGTGGAAATTGTTTGTTTTCCCGAGCTGAGTATTACGGCATACACCTGTGCCGATTTGTTTTTCCAGCAGCAGCTGCTCGACGATGCAGAACAGGCACTGGCTACGCTGGTGGATGAAACCGCCGAACTCAACATCCTGAGCATTGTGGGAATGCCCGTGAGAAAAAACAGCCAGCTTTTCAATGCAGCCGTGGTTTTCGGCCGGGGTGAAATTCTGGGCGTAATACCCAAAATCAACCTGCCCAACAACAACGAATTCTACGAAAAACGGTGGTTTGCAACCGGTTATTTCGTTACTGCCGGATACATCCAACTTGCCGGACAGGAAACGAATTTCGGTACCAACTATTATTTCCGTACCAACAATTACACCTTCGGCATAGAAGTGTGCGAAGACCTCTGGATGCCCATACCGCCCAGTTCACACCTGGCCATACAGGGAGCCGAAATTCTTTTCAACCTATCAGCCAGCAACGAACTGATTGCCAAGCACATATACCGTCAGCAACTGGTAGAGCAGCAATCTGCACGCTGCATTGCCGGTTATGTGTACACTTCGGCCGGTCATGGCGAATCCACCACCGATCTGGTGTTTTCAGGAAATACATTGATTGTCGAAAACGGTAAAGTGCTGACCAAAGGAGAACGGTTCAGCTTCGAGCCGCAACTGACTATCAGCGAGATAGATATTGAGCGGTTACGTGCCGACCGCATGCGCAACAATAATTTTTTCAACGAACGGGAAGAGGATGCCTATTTCGAAATTGACTGCACCTGCGACAGCAACCTCACAGCTGAAGATCGTGACTTCAGGCTGACGCGCAAGGTCGATCAGCATCCATTTGTTCCGCCCATGAGCGTGCGCGATGAAAGCTGCGGGGAGATTTTCTCCATCCAGGTGGGCGGCATAGCCAAACGCTGGCAACATACACAATCAGAACACCTTATCATTGGCATTTCGGGCGGACTGGACAGCACGCTGGCGTTGCTCGTGTGTGTGAAAACAGCCGATAAACTCGGTTATGACCGAAAACGAATTATAGGAGTTACCATGCCCGGATTTGGCACCACCGACCGCACTTATAACAATGCCGTTGAACTGATGAAAGCGCTTGGAATTTCAATCCGGGAAATAAACATCAAAGAGGCTTGCCTGCTGCATTTCAGGGATATCGGACACGACCCCGAAGTGCACGATGTGACTTACGAAAATGTCCAGGCCCGCGAACGTACCCAAATTCTGATGGATTTGGCCAACAAACACAACGGACTGGTGGTGGGAACCGGCGATTTGTCGGAGTCGGCACTCGGCTGGTCAACCTACAACGGCGACCACATGTCCATGTACGGTGTGAACAGCGGAGTACCCAAAACACTGGTACGCTACCTCGTAGGCTGGGCAGCTCATCAGCTCGAAGAACAATCCGAAAAAATTCTGACCGACATTCTGGATACTCCGGTAAGTCCGGAATTGCTGCCATTTGATGAAAATGGTGAAATAGCACAAAAAACCGAGGACATTGTCGGACCTTACGAACTGCACGATTTCTTCCTGTACTATTTCGTGCGTTTTGGTTTTACACCCGAAAAAATTCATTTTTTGGCCGTAACGGCATTCGAAGAGAAATATACCGGTGAAGTGATAGAAAAATGGCTGAAAGTATTCCTGAAACGCTTCTACCAGCAGCAGTTCAAGCGTTCCTGCATCCCCGACGGACCCAAGGTGGGAAGCATCAACCTCTCGCCGCGCGGCGACTGGCGCATGCCGAGCGATGCAGTAGCCCCCTACCCCCCAAAGGGGGAATTCTGAACATTTTTTCAAAATTGAAAGAAAAAAGAAATATAGTAATAGTACGCTCTAAAATTAGTATAAACTTTAATCAACACTCCAAAATTCCCCCGCAATTTATCCCAATATATCGGGAGGGAGTAAGGTGACATCTAATTATGTTTTTAAATAACACACCCGAAAACTGGCTTATTTCTCTGGCAATAATTGTCGGTGCCGTGATTCTGAATAAATTACTTTCGTTATTCAACCGCAAGGTAATTCTCAAAATAACCCGGAAGACGGCTAACCGCTTCGATAATATCCTGTTCACCACACTGGAAACACCCTTGTTGCTGGGTATCATGCTGGTAGCCATCTGGGTGGCTCTGGACAGACTCAGTCTGGGCAAGGACACCGAAAACATCATTTCCAAATCGTACAGGATACTGGCGGTACTGAATATTACCTGGTTTGTTGCCAGGTTGTTGGTTGCATTGGCAGAAGAGTATCTCAGCTCCTCCAATCCGAAGAATGCTCAACGGAAAGTACATCTTGACATCCACATGATTGCTTTGGTAAAAAAAACCGTACTTTTTATTATCTGGACTTTGGGTGGTGTAATGGCACTGAGCAATGTGGGGGTAAATATCGGAGCATTGCTGGGCACATTGGGCATTGGCGGTGTGGCTGTGGCACTGGCTGCACAGGATACGGTGAAAAATGTCTTCGGCGGTTTCACCATACTCATGGATGGGACTTTTCGGATTGGCGACCGGATTAAAATAGGTGAATTTGATGGTTTTGTAGAAAATATTGGTATCAGAAGCACCCGCATCCGCACCATGGAAAAACGGGTGGTGATCATTCCCAATTACAAAATAGTGGAAGGTCCGGTACAAAATATCTCTGAAGAGCCTATGCGACAGGTTATCACCAGGTTGGGACTGGTTTACAGCACCTCCCCAAAACAGATGCAGGAGGCCATTGACATACTTAAATCACTTCCGGGTCAGATAACCGGCGTCGATACTGATGATGTAGCTGCTGTTTTTTCGGAATACGGCGAATCGGCACTGGTACTGAAATTCATCTATCATATTAATTCGGAGGGTAACGTGCTGACCACGCCTTCTGAAATGAACCTGAAAATACTCCATACATTTAACGCGGCGGGACTTGAATTTGCTTTTCCCACTCAAACGGTTTATATACAGAAAAACAGTTAATTCACCCTTAATTTTCTTATCACTTCAAAGCGGATTATTGCCAAACCTAAAAAAATCTTTTCCGATAAAAAAGAAGTAATCTATTTTTGACTATCTTTGTGATGAAAAATCCATTACAGGAAAAAAATACAGGTTTTGACCCAACATCAAAACCTTTTTTGAAACAAGATGCAGAAAAAAGACAAATCCGGATGGTTCTTTGCTGTAATATTAGTTTTATTCGGCGTTGTAACTTATCTCCTTGCCCTCAAGGGAGATAGCCTGGATGCGGCTCTGAATTCCGGAAAACAAGTATTCACTGCAGGAAGTTCCGATAATTATGATTTATTCAAAAAACTGACTTTACAAAATTTACTCGAACCGTCGGGGATGATTTTGTTGCAGATTATTGCCATTCTCATCGTTTCACGTATCTTCAGTTCCCTCTTCAAGAGAATTGGTCAGCCCACCGTTATCGGCGAAATATTAGCCGGTATTATTTTAGGACCTTCGCTGCTCGGATATATTTCCCCCGACACGTATCACTTCCTCTTTTCGCCCAAATACCTCGACACACTGTATATTGTCAGTCAGATTGGATTGATTCTGTTCATGTTTACTATTGGTATGGATTTGAGCCTGAGCGAATTGAAAGTGAAACTCAAACAAACATTCATAATCAGTCAGACCAGCATTATCATTCCCTTCCTGATGGGTATGATATTGGCTTATTTCATCTATTATCAGTTTGCACCGGCCAATACCCGCTTCATAGCATTTGCCCTGTTTATCGGCATTTCCATGAGTATAACAGCTTTCCCGGTGTTGGCGCGGATTGTGCAGGAGAAAGGGTTGTCAAAAACGCACCTGGGCATCGTAAGTATCGGCAGTGCCGCCATCAATGATGTCACGGCCTGGATTTTGCTGGTGGCAGTAATCGCCATTGCTAATACCGGTAGCTTTACCAGTTCGGTTTTTACGCTCATTTTTACGCTGATATATATACTGGCAATGCTTTTAGCTATACGTCCTTTCCTCAAACGTATCGGTAATATCTATCAGCATGAGGAACTGATGAACAAAAATATCTTCGGATTTTTTATTCTTATCCTGATAATATCGGCCTATACCACCCAGTTGCTCGGTATTCATGCATTGTTCGGCGCTTTCATGGCCGGTCTGATTATGCCGCCGCTGCCCAGGTTCCGGAAACTGATGATGGATAAAATCGAAGACCTGTCCGTGTCACTGTTGTTGCCGCTATTCTTCGTTTATACCGGTCTGAAAACTGAAATCGGACTGCTCAACACACCCGATCTATGGCTGCTGTGTCTGATATTTATCCTGGTGGCTGTAGTTGGAAAATTTGGCGGAGGAGCTATCACCGCGCGCATTACCGGCGAATCGCTTAAAGACAGTCTCTCACTGGGTATCCTGATGAACACCCGTGGTCTGATGGAATTAATTGTGCTGAATATCGGGCTGGAAATGGGTATTTTACCACCGGTAATATTTACTATTCTGGTGATTATGGCATTGGTAACCACCTTCATGACTACTCCGTTTCTTTCCTTGATTGAATTTATTTTCCCCGAAAAAGAAAAGAAGGAAAATCTGATTCGCCAGCAGGCCGAAGGAGTTTTCAAAGCAATGATTGCACTCGGAAATCCCGAAAACGGAAAGAATTTGCTGAAAGTGGCAAAAACAGTATTGGATGGCGCCAAAAATTCATTAGCAGTGAATGTGCTCCACATGACAGCCGGCACCGATACCAACCCGATTTATGGAGAACAATACTCGGTCGAAAGTTTTATCGATGTTCAGGCTGCCTCCAAAGCCCTCAACGTACCCATAACCACCGAATACAAAGTGGCCGACAATATTGAAGCGGAAATTGTAAAGAAAATAAATACCGAAGGTTATGATTTTCTGCTGGTAGGTGCGGGTGTTTCGATGAACGAGGACGAACTGATGAAGGAAAATCACTGGCTGGAGCGAATTCCGTGGCTCAACAGACTGACCACCCAACGGGCAATCCTGTATCCCGGTACACTTATCAGAGACAAAACCCGGTATTTTATCGAAAACAGCAATTGCAGCGTCGGTATTTTTGTCAACCGCGATTTTAAGGGCATCAGTTCCATTTTAATAGTTCTTGGAGATGAAACCGATTATTTTCTGCTCCGGTATGCCCGCCGAATTCTGCGTGATAATGCAGATGTGACCGTTCAGATAATCGATATCAACAAACTGGACGGGCGCACGGAAGCTGTTTCTGAGGGAATTCAGATGCTAACCGGTTTGTTCGGGTCACGGGTCAAATTGAGTAAAATTACCCGTCTGCATGCCGGTTATCTCGAAAAATTCAGTTTCCTGATGATCAGCTATGTGACCTGGGAAGCCCTGATAGAGGCAGAAACACAAACACTCAAAGACATACCTTCCACACTGATTATCAGCAAAAAAAGCAGCCGGTTCAGCAAAAGCAGAAAAAAACGTGATGTATCTGTAATCCCTGAGCCGGACGATGATCTCATTGAAGTCTGAAGAAAGCCGGATTTAGCAAGAATCGGGTTGCTCCCTCTGACTGATTCATTTATTTTTGCCGAAAAACAAATCATAAAACATGCCGGAACAACACCAAATTGATTTTGAGCGGATAGCTGCTGCCATCGAATACATGTACATCAACTTCCGGGCGCAACCCACCCTGGACGAAGTGGCTGCACAGGTCAACATGAGTCCGTTTCATTTTCAGCGAATGTTTCAGGAATGGGCAGGGGTAAGTCCAAAAAAATTCAGTCAGTACCTGAATGTGAGCAATGCCCGCAATATACTGAAAAACAGCCAGCTGAACCTGTTCGATGCGGCTGCCGAAACGGGACTTTCGGGCACGGGACGTTTGTACGATTTATTTGTGAAAATTGAAGGGATGACGCCGGGAGAGTATAAAAACGGAGGGAAAAGCCTGAATATAAAATACGTTGTATCACCAGGTGTTTTCGGTCAACTGCTGACCGCTTCCACAGGCAAAGGAATTTGCTATCTGGCATTTTCTGAGGATAAAGAACAAATGTTGAACGAGCTGAAGGGATTATTTCCCAATGCCACATTTACGGAACAATCAGACGAGAAAACAGAACAGGTTATCCGGTTTTTCGGGCGGGACTGGAAGCATCCCAACCAAATCAAATTGCATCTGAAAGGCACCCCTTTTCAGCTTAAAGTGTGGGAAACGCTCCTCAGAATTCCTGAAGGACAACTAACCCCCTACGGCGATATTGCCGCACAAATTCAGAATCCAAAAGCCACCCGCGCCGTTGGCTCAGCCGTGGGCGACAATCCCGTATCTTTTTTGATACCCTGCCACCGGGTTATACGTTCATCGGGTGTGCTGGGTGAATACCACTGGGGACCAGCCCGCAAAAAAGCCATGATCGGCTGGGAAGCGGTAAGGAGAAAGTAGTGTGGAATGTGTAGTGTGTAGTGTGTAGTGTGTAGTGTGGAATGTGGAATGTGTAGTGTTTAGCGTTTAGCGTTTACCGTTTAGCGTTTACCGTTTAGCGTTTAGCGTTTAGCGTTTAGCGTTTAGCGTTCAGCGTTTTCTTGTTTACTTTCTAACTTGATAAACTTTCTAACTT
>CALMZF010000360.1 GCA_937870645.1 uncultured Paludibacter sp.
GCAATGGTGGCTACCGATGGTTTTGGGGTATAAATGCCTGATTTCAGGTGTTGCAGAAAAATGTCGTTGCGGTTGTTGGCAGCTATATATCGTTTCACGGGCAGTCCCATACGTTTGGCAATCAGACCGGCCGTAAGGTTGCCAAAGTTGCCGCTCGGAACACAAAACACGGTTCCCAGCTCTTCGGCTGAAAGTTTCGGCTGCATGGAGCGGAGCTGAGCGAATGCGTAAAAATAGTAAAATGCCTGCGGTAGAAATCGGGCTACATTGATGGAATTGGCCGAAGTAAGCCGCATTTTCCGGTTCAGTTCCTCGTCCAGAAAGGCCGATTTCACCAGCCGCTGGCAATCGTCGAAAGTTCCATCGACTTCCAACGCCGTGATATTCTGCCCGAGCGTGGTAAACTGACTTTCCTGAATTTTGCTTACCAGTCCTTTGGGGTAAAGAACAAACACGCGGATGCCTTCCACACCCAGAAATCCGTTGGCCACGGCACTTCCCGTATCGCCCGAAGTGGCTACCAGCACATTAACTGGTTCAGTGTTTTGTTGTTTGCTGATGAAATAGGCCAGCATACGCGACATAAACCGCGCTCCTACATCCTTGAAAGCCAATGTAGGCCCGTGGAAAAGTTCGAGGCTGTATATTCTGTCTTCCACTTCCACCAGCGGTGTATCAAAACTGAGCGTTTCGTTCACGATTTTTTTCAGCTCATCTGCTTCAATGTCACTGCCAAAAAAGGCCTCAGCCACTGTGTAAGCTATTTCGGGGAAAGAAAGGGTACCGATGGTATCGAAAAACTCCTGCGGTAATTTCTCAATTTTTTCGGGCATAAACAGGCCTTTATCTTCGGCCAGCCCTTTAACGACAGCTTCCTGTAGCGAAACGGTGAGTGATGTGTTGTTGGTGCTGTAAAACCGGCCCCCAACCCCTAAAGGGGAGTTTGGAGCATCTTTTTGCGATGATTTGATCATATTCGACAATTTCTTATCATAAACATTAAATGTACTAAATCTTTTGTGACCTCATGAAAACTCCCCTTTAGGGGTTGGGGGTCTTCTCCATTAGAAACAAATACTCCCGGTGTTTTCCGTCGCTGTTGATCCACTCGTTGGTCCAGCGCATGTTGGCCATCACGTTTTTGGTGTAATCAATCTCCACGACTTTCAGTAGTTTGCCGTTTTCGGTCATGGCCTGATGCAGTTCCTCTTTTGTCGCACGTCCGCCCGAACTGTACGAAAGCAAAAAATACCTTGCCCTGGTTTCCTCTATTAATCTTCTCAGCGACTGCATGGCTATGAAGTGTCCGTTTTCATCTTTCCGGAATTCCTCAAAAACCGATCCCGCCTGAGTATCGCGGGTGTCTTCGCGGCGGTTAGCCTTGCCGAAAAGGGCCGGTGTATCGTTCTGAATTATCGAAGTCCAGATGTGATAATATGCCGAATAGCGCACGCGGCTGGGAGGCATTTTCTCGTTATTAGATCCGTAAGGCGGATCGAAATAGGCTAAATCGTATTCGTTTTTCCCAATCGTGTCGAAAATATCACCGCGAACTACCTTATTTTCACTCGTTATGGGAAATCTTTTCGGCAATTTCAGCGTCAAATCCTTATATGACCGTTTTGACCAATCGCTCAGGTAAGCGGCGTAATGCCCCAGCGTATTGTCCACCTTATCCAGCGCAATAATCAAACTGGTTAAAATCACACATTTATCTACCCATTCCAAATTCAGTTGCTCAATCTCCTGTCGGATAGCATCTAATTTTCGGGTGTTTTTTAGCTGAAAAGGTTTTTTCTTTTCAGCCTGGTCTGCGCCGTAGTTTTCGGTAAACCAGCCATCAACACCTTTCAAACTATTCAGGTGCTCAATAATTTCCCGATAATACTTATCCTCTTTACCGGCTTTCAAATAGCACGTTGCAAAAACCTCACTCCAGGCCGAAATATCGTTGGAAGTGGTGTTGTAGCCCAGTTGTGCAAACGCCTGCGACACCCGTGTCGTTCCGCTGAAGCCATCCAACACATTCTTTACACCCTCCAATTCGCTAATAATCTGAACGATATACGGAATAATTTTCTTTTTCGAACCCGCGTATTTAATACCCTCTGTTTTGACACCTAACGCCCCAAAGGGGGAACTTTCCATTTCAATATTAGAGACAATGTTCATAAATATATAAAATTGAAATATCTTATTGCTGATTTTTGGAAAGTATTGATAACCAAGTTCTAATATTAATAAAAAAATCTCATTGTTAGCACTTATTCCCCCTTTAGGGGGGTAGGGGGCAGTTTTATCACCTCTTCAATAAATTCACTTCCTTTCAGCAGGCCGTAACTCCCTTCCATGCACGAAAACTCATCGTACACTACCACCTTATCCGGCACATTATCGGTACGATAGATGATAAATGGCACTGGTGTATTGGTGTGAGTGCGTATGGCGCAGGGCGTCGGATGGTCGGGCAGCAGCGCGATAGTAACCGGCTCATTCCACGTAAGCAATTCTTCCAGAATGGGCTTAACAATACGGCTGTCAAGGTATTCTATCGTTTTTATTTTTAGTTCCACATCGCCTTCATGCCCGGCTTCGTCGCTCGCTTCGATGTGAAGAAACACAAAGTCGTCGGTCTTCAACGCTTCAATGGCTGCACGGGCTTTTCCTTCGTAGTTGGTTGTGTAAAGTCCGGTAGCACCCTCCACGTCTATGTTTTTCAGTCCGGCATATACGCCAATTCCCTTGATGAGATCCACGGCTGAGATAACCGAACCGCTTTTTATAGGATAAATATCGGTCATTTTTTGCATCTTTGGTCGGTTGCCCGGCGACCAGGGCCAGATGCTGATGGCTTTTTCTTTGCCCTGACTTGCCCGCCTGATATTTACCGGATGATTCTCGAGCAAAGTCTGAGATTTAAGTATCAGTTTGTTCAGAAATTCGACTGTTGGCTGCGCTTCCGGGGTCAATGCCTGTATCATCACTGACGAAAACGGAGTGCCGGGAACATCGTGAGGCGGTGTGCATTTAAGGTTTTTATTTCCGTTTTTCAACTTTAAAAGATGGCGATAAGACACTCCGGGGTAGAAACTTACAGAATCATCTCCCAGTTTTTCCTGCAAAAAATCAATCAGTTCACCGGCTTCTTCGGTGCTGATATGTCCAGCCGAATGACTTTTGATAATTCCATTTTCGATGCAAATCAGATTACAGCGCATGGCTATTTCGTTATCCTCAATTTCCACGCCCATACTGGCAGCCTCCAGTACGCCTCTGCCTTCATACACGCTGTTCAAATCATAGCCTAAAACCGAAAGATTGGCAATTTCACTACCCGGAGCAAAGCCGACGGGTATAGTATCGAGCATTCCGCAGCGTCCCATTCGGGCCAGTTTGTCGATGTGTGGCGTAGCAGCTGCCTGAAGCGGTGTTTTGTTGCCAAGTGATGCGATAGGCTCGTCAGCCATACCGTCGCCGAGTATAATGATGTATTTCATAAAGAACCCCCTAACCCCCTAAAGGGGGAAATTTTAATGACAAATAAAACAGCAGATTATCAATGTGTTGTAGTAAAAGTTAGTAAAAATCCTCTTTAACGTATTTGTTCGAAGGATTCATTATCTTATAAAAATTCGGTATATAAAGGCAATGCCTCCTCGAATTTCCTGACGGCTTCGTCGAGCGAAGTAAAACTTTCACCTCCTGATGCGTTCAGGTGACCGCCGCCACCGAAAATTTCTGCCGCAAATTTGTTGGTGGGGAAACTTCCCTGGGAGCGCAGCGAGACTTTGATTTTGTCCGGATCTTCGCGCATAAAAACAGTGAAATTAATACCCTGAATGGATAATGGGATGTTTACAAAGCCCTCAGCATCGCCGTTGTCATAGTTAAACTCATGCAACTCTCGCTGGGTAAGCGTAATAAGTGCAGCCTGATATTCCGGGTAGATTTTCATTTTTTTGTAGAGGCAGTAGCCCATCAGCCGCATCCGGTCGGCCGAAAACGTATTGTACACCCGACGGTAAATATCATCCTTATCCACACCCAGTTTTATCAATTCATAAATAATGGAATAAATTTCTTCGTGGTTGGAATTATAGGTAAATCCACCGGTATCGGTCATCATACCTGTGTAGACGCATTCGGCACATCCCAGATTAATGTCTGAGAAATGTCCCATACGGCAGATGAGCCTGAAAATGAGTTCGCTGGTGGATGAAATCTCGGGATAGGAGATGATGATATTTGCAATATTTTCGGGTTGCAGGTGGTGGTCAATCATTACTTTTCGTGCTTTTGAGGCCAATACGGCATCGGCCATCTTATCCATTCTGCTTGCAGCGTTGAAATCAAGCAAAAAAATCAGATCCGCTTTCTGTATGTGTTCATCTGCTTTTTCTTTGTCGAACTTGTAAACCAGGGTTTTATTGGCACCCGGCATCCAGGCCAGAAAATTTGGAAAGGGTGTGGGTACGATAACCTGCGGTGTTTTTTCAAGGGTCATCAGGAAGTGCCAGAGACCCAGTGAAGCTCCCATGGCATCGCCATCAGGACCCACATGTGTGATAATGACGATGTTATCGGCGTTTTCTATTTCGATTTTGGTTCTGTGAACCAAATCCTCGCCTATGATTTTAGATATCATTTTTTATTTTATTTGTGTAAGTGAACGAATGTAAAACAACAGATATTTCCTGATCATTTTCAGAAAAATATTTGCAAAAGTAACAAAAAAACATGGCAAATAATTGAAATTCCTAACTTGTAGGTGTTAATCACTTAAAATTAACAACAAAAGCACCTTTTTCTGCCACAGACCAAAATGTGATGCCACGGCTTTCACATACTTTTCGGGCATTGGAGGTGTACCATTTTGAGATACTTTTATCGGCTACTACCATCATGGGTTGAATACAATCGAGTATTTGCTCCATTTTCGGTTTTACCCTGTTTGAAAGCACCAGATAGTCCACCTGCAGCGGTTGATTGGTGGTTTTATTCTTAAGAAGAGTGTCTTTTAGAATTATAAAACGTTTGTTGTGAAAACTTGCAAATCCATCGTTGAACCACGATGTATTATCGATGTATTCGGGCGATTTCAACAGGTTGCTTTTCCAGAATGCCCCTGCAATTTTCTCAGATTGAGCGGTATCGGTAGTAAATACATAATTTCTACCCCTTTCCACAAAGTTGATTATAGGCACACGGGAATCTGCAAATACTATAAATTTGCTGGTTGTCAGACTTTTATATTTCTGAAAAGAATACATACCACATACAAGCAGAATGGAAACTAATCCGGCAGTCAGAATAGTATAATTTTTCCTGAAAAAATATGCCGATAAGAATGCGATAGCAATAAAAGCAAAAATAAGTTGACGGAAATCCATAGAAATGGTGCTGATAGACCAGGGTAAATTCTGAATACCCACAATCAGATAGTTGAGCAACCACAGCGACCAGTTCAGCAAGAATGCAATTGCTACAGACAAATAGGGAACAACAGAAATAATCAATAAAGCGATAGCCAGGTAAATGATAATGGTGGATAGAGGTATGGCTACCAGATTGGTCAGCAGAAAGAAATTGGGGAACTGATGAAAATAATAGAGAACAAAAGGTGCAGTACCAAGTTGTGCAGCCAGCGAAACGGCAACCAAATCCCACGACTTTTTGAGCAGTTTGTTGGATGTGACAAACCAGGTTGAGATTTGAGGCTGAAAAAACACGATGCTCATTACAGCTGAGTAACTGAGTTGGAAGCCAATATCAAATATCAGATTTGGGTTAAAAAGGAGTAGGAGAAAAGCGGAAGCAAAAATATTGTTGTAAATCTTTGACTTCCATCCCATTCCGGTAGCTACCGTAACAAAACTGAACATAAGAGTGGCACGCAGCACCGCCGGCGAAAGTCCGGTAATAAAAGCATAAGCCCACAAAAACAGAATTATCAGCATCACTCTCATCACTCTCTGCCACTTTTTTTTATTCATAAAACCCAGCAAAAACAGGATAACAGCATACACTATTCCCACATGAAGTCCGCTGACCGAAAGAATATGCATAGCACCGGTTGCACTGTAACTTTTCAGCAAGTCGGGCTGGAGTTCGTCGGTAAAACCGAGCGTAAGTGCTGCCAGTACCGCAAATTCATCTCCCCTGATGCCACTCGTCCGGTAAATATTCAGCAAATAGTTGCGACTCATACCGGCCAGGCGATAAATGTATTTTAAGGGGTGTAGCATTGAAAATGCCGGCAAAGTTTTCGATTTCTGCCATTTCCCGGTGGGAACATAAGCTGTCGCAAGTATTCCCTGCCGTCGGAGGTAGCGGGCATAATCGAATCCCTGCGGGTTTTGAACACCGTCGGGGCTTTTGAATTCAGCGTCAACAAGAAGGCGGTCACCCAATAAGAGTTGCCTCACCGAACTATCCTTCTGCAGATAAATTATGGCGTGCCCATAAGCATTTTTATAGCCTGTGGAATCGTATTTTTGAACTAATTCAACTTTGCAGAGGTACGATTTGGCTTTCTCCACGGGAGCCGCTTCCAGTTCCACTTCACAGACAGCATGTTCATTGAGCGAACTGAAAGTGTGGTTTTTTTCAAAATTCAGACACAGCACATAGCTCAATGCGGAAAGAAAAATGGTCATGCTGACACCGAACAACCACCTGAATTTGAATTGAAAATTAGATTTTCTGATTAGAAAAGAGATGAGCACGAAGACCGAACTAATTCCTCCGGTAATGTACAGGGCAGAGGGTGGAAGTTGAACGTACTGAAAGAGCACGATGCCGGGAATTATGGCCAGCAATAAGCGGAAAAATGGCGTCCTGAGGAGAAAATCCATATTTCAACTCTTTAGATTATATCAGCTTAGCATACGATGAATGGTGGCAATGGGGTCGGGTGACTTGAATACCGAATTACCGGCAACCAGCACATTCACACCTGCAGCAAAAAGTACGGGAGCATTTTCAGTATTTACTCCACCATCAATTTCTATCAGACATTCGGGGTTTTCATCGGCAATGATGGCTTTCAGTTCCTCAATCCTCGAATAGGTTTCTTCAATGAACTTTTGCCCGCCATAACCGGCAAAAACAGACATCAGCAATACCATGTCGGCTTCACTCACCAGACTACGTAAACTTTCAACAGGTATATCGGGATTGATAGTCAGACCGGCTTTCACGCCCATTTCCCTGATTTGCCTCAGGGTAGTAATTGGATTTTTCAGCGTTTCGAGATGAACGGTGAGAATATTGGCACCGGCTTCCACAAACCGTTCGATGTATTTCTCCGGTTCAATAATCATCAGATGCACATCCAGCGGCTTTGTACAATGGGTTTTTACTGCTTCCAGGACCGGAAAACCGAAGGAAATATTTGGTACAAAAACCCCGTCCATCACATCAATATGCAGCCATTGCGCTTCGCTGGCGTTAATCATTTCGCAGGCCGACTGCAAATTGCTGAAATCTGCCGCAAGGAGGGAAGGGGAGATAATCTTTGTCATACGTCAAATGTTGATTATGAATTACAAACTTACGGTAAAATTTGCAAACTTTCAAAATCCTGAAAAAATTATTAAATGAGTGCGAAAAAAAAAGAGACTGTGCGATAAACACAGTCTCTCTTATAAATGATTATTTGATTTATTTCTTGATGAATTTAGTCCGATAG